>NZ_MVPX01000350.1:0-444 GCF_002043085.1 Gordonia sp. i37
GACCAGCCGCAACGACGCCCGCGCGGCCTCACGCATCGCGACCTCGGCGAGTTCCTCGTCGTCGCCTGACAGGAACGATTCGCGCAGGGCCGGGGTCAGCGCGAATCCCGTTCCGCCGACCGGCCGGAACTCACCCGACTCGTCGAGTTCCATCAACATCGTCAACGTCGCCGGAAAGTACACCCTCATCGATGAGTCCTTCGCTTCTGCACGCGCTCACCCTACTGGCCGGCGGCGGTGGGCGTGACCACGCGATCGCTCCCAGTCATTGCGCCCCCAGTAATTCCTCGAACGACTCGGCGACATAACCCGCGAGGGCGGGCAGATCACCGATCACGCCGCGGTCGGCGGTGAACGCGAAGTTCAACCGGTCGAGATACTCCACCACCCCGATCGACAGCGCATGTCCGGCGATCAGGCCCGGCACCGCATGCAGAGCACTCA
>NZ_MVPX01000351.1:0-933 GCF_002043085.1 Gordonia sp. i37
TTCCTCGAACGACTCGGCGACATAACCCGCGAGGGCGGGCAGATCACCGATCACGCCGCGGTCGGCGGGGAACGCGAAGTTCAACCGGTCGAGATACTCCACCACCCCGATCGACAGCGCATGTCCGGCGATCAGGCCCGGCACCGCATGCAGAGCACTCCCCTTGCGCCCCAAGACATATCGATCCGACACCGGCGAGCTGGTGATGGACAGGGGGATGTTGTAGCCCCGAGTGCCCAACGACCGGAAGGCCCACGAGCTGAATTCCGGGAACGGCACCATACCGAGTTCGGGAAGCAGCGGACGCGGACCGAGTGTCACCCGGCGCGACGATTGGGCGTACCGATCGGCGAGCGCGGCGACCTGCGAGAGTCGCACCTTCGGATTGTCCTCTCCCACGGGCAGATCCGTCACGAAGCCCGGGGTACCCACATCGATCCACGTGGCATCCCGCTCGGCGTCCGGTGCCACCCCCGGATCCCGGGTCGACAGCGGGATCTCGACGCGGACCGTGTCGGTGATGGGTGCGGCGACGTCGAAGGACAACAGCCATCGGCGCATCACGCCGCTGACGATCGCCAGCACCACATCGTTGACGGTGCAGCGGTGGTGTTCGGCGATCTTGGCGCAGTCACGACGGGGCACCGAGGACACCGCGAACATCTGCGAGGAACTGCCCGGCGAATTCAGCGGACTCTGCGGCGCCGAGTCGGTCACGTCCCCGATCAGATCGCCGATGCGACGCACCGTGGAGTCGACGACCGTGCGGACACCCCCGACGACGCCGTTGCCGGTGACGACCGAATCGATGAACTCCCCCGGCCGCGACACCGCCTCGGCGAGTGCACCGATCGCCAGCGACGTCGCACCAGGTGGGTGTCCGGGCATCCACAGGTCGGGCTCGTACTGGACGACGTCGGCGGTCTCGTCGGG
>NZ_MVPX01000352.1:0-2081 GCF_002043085.1 Gordonia sp. i37
CGCACCAGGTGGGTGTCCGGGCATCCACAGGTCGGGCTCGTACTGGACGACGTCGGCGGTCTCGTCGGTGATCACCTGACTGATCTCGGGTCCGGCGAAGTCGTCGACCAGACACCGATGGCTCTTGGTGAGCACCGCATATCCGTTGCCCTCGAGCCCCTCGATCAGATACATCTCCCACAGCGGCCGGGACCGATCCAGCGGGCGCGACATCACGCGCGCGATCAGATCGCCGAGCTCGGCCAGGGTGCCCGGGCGGGGCAGCCCGGAGCGGCGGATGTGGAAGTTGATGTCGAAGTCGTGATCGTCGACCCACACCGGCCGCGCCAGACCCATCGTCACCGGCAGGACGATCTGCCGGTAGCGCGGCGCGAGCTGTAACCGGTTCTCCACCAACGACACCAGCGAGGGATAGTCGAGGACGTGCTGGGCCCCGTCGGGTGCGGCCCCGGCGGGCGGGCCGGCATCGTCGAAGATCAGCAGCGCCCCCAGATGGCTGGTCGCGCCCGCCGGATCCAGGAAGTAGTACATCGCCTCGCGCGGGGACAACCGATTGGCCACATCGACGATCGTAAGGCCTCGGGTGCAACCCCTCGGCAACTGTTGCCCGACCCGGGCGCTCGGTTCTTCACTCGATGCCAGAGTGCCCGGCGAGGAACCGACGACCACGACGGTGCGCCGGCACCGGAGAAGAACGGAGTTGATGATGCGCGCAGCACGCTATTACGACCGCGGGGACATCCGGATCGAGGACATCGACGAGCCCACCGTCGAGCCCGGAACGGTCGCCATCGACGTGGCGTGGTGTGGGATCTGCGGCACCGACCTGCACGAGTACGCCGACGGGCCCATCTTCATCCCGCCGTCGGGGCATCCGCAGCCGATCAGCGGCGAGAGCGCGCCGATCACGCTGGGACACGAGATGTCGGGCGTGGTCTCGGCGGTCGGCGACGGTGTCGAGGATCTCGCGCCGGGCGATCACGTCGTCGTGGAGCCCTACATCATCGCCGACGGCGTCGACACCGGCCCGAACAGCCACAACTATCACCTCTCGGCCGACATGAATTTCATCGGGCTCGGTGGTCGCGGCGGTGGGCTCGGCGAGAAGATCGTCGTCGAGCGACGCTGGGTCCACAAGGTGTCCAAGGACATTCCCCTCGACCAGGCGGCGTTGATCGAACCCCTGTCGGTGGGTTTCCATGCGGTGCAACGCAGTGGCGCCGGCGCCGGGGACGTCGCGTTGATCACCGGAGCCGGCCCGATCGGTCTGCTCACCGCAGCGGTGTGCAAGGCCGAAGGCATCACCACGATCGTCAGCGAACCGAGTCGGCTGCGCCGGGAGAAGGCACGTGACACCGGCGTCGGTGACCACATCGTCGACCCGTCGACGCAGGACGTGGTGCAGGTCGTCCGCGACCTCACCGACGGTCGCGGCGCCGACGTCGGATTCGAATGCACCTCGGTGCAACCTGCCCTCGACACCCTCTTCGATGCACTCAAGCCGACGGGAGTCCTTGTGGTGGTGTCGATCTGGGGTCACCCCGGAACGCTCGACATGCAGAAGCTGGTGCTCAAGGAGATCGACATGCGCGGCACCATCGCCTATGTCAACAGTCATCCGGCGACCATCCGGCTCGTCGAGGAGGGCAAGGTCGATCTCGCACCCTTCATCACCGGGCGCATCGGACTCGACCAGCTTCTCGACGAGGGCTTCGACACGTTGTTGCACCACAACGAAACCGCGGTGAAGATCCTGGTGTCGCCGTCCGGTGCGGGCGTGCGCTGAGCGCCGGCTCAGCTCATCTCCAACGTCGCCAGCCGCCACCGGTATTCGACCCGAACCGGAAGGCTGGATCGGACCCGGCCGGCCTGGCGCACCCGGACCGGGACGCGTTCGATGCGTCCGGCGAAAGCGCGAACCCGGCGACCCCGCTCGAAACTGCCGAAGATCTCCGCCGTCGACGGATCACACATCTGGATGTGGATTCGTCGGATGCGGGCGCTCACGCCCACGGCGCGGTTCTCGGGCCGGGCGATGTCGGGGCGCAGCAGGGTGACGATGTGTTCGTAGAGCTGCGGGG
>NZ_MVPX01000353.1:0-15182 GCF_002043085.1 Gordonia sp. i37
CGCAGTGAGGCCGCGGCGGGCGCGGGAACGGGCGGGGCCTCGGTCTGGACCTGCACGTTGAACAGGAACTGCAGGGTCTCTTCCTTCAGGCCCTCGAGCATGCCGCTGAACATGTCGAAACCCTCGCGCTGATACTCCACGACCGGGTCACGCTGGGCCATCGACCGCAGGTGGATGCCCTCACGCAGGTAGTCCATCTCGTAGAGGTGGTCGCGCCACTTGCGGTCGAGCACCGACAGCAGGATCGTCCGCTCGAGCTGACGCATCGCGCCCTCGCCGGCGACCTCGGTGATCTGCGCCTCCCGCTTCTCGTAGGCGGCCTGCGCGTCGGCGATGAGGATCTCCTTGAGCTCCTCGGCGGAGATGTCGTCACGCTCGCCGTACTCGTTCTCGCCGACGACCTCCTTGGGATCGAGCTCGATCGGGTAGAGCGCACGGCACGCCGACCACAGTTCGTCGAGATCCCAGTCCTCGGCATAGCCCTCGGCAGTCGCTCCGTCGACATACGCGCCGACGACCTCGGCAACCATCTCCAGGATCTGCTCCCGGTGGTCGGAGCCCTCGAGGATGGTGCGGCGCTCGGCGTAGATGACCTTGCGCTGCTCGTTCATCACCTCGTCGTACTTGAGGACGTTCTTGCGGACCTCGAAGTTCTGCTGCTCGACCTGGGTCTGCGCGCTGCGGATGGCCTTGGTGACCATCTTCGCCTCGATGGGCACGTCGTCGGGCAGGTTCACCCGGTTCATGATCGACTCGAGGGCCGCGCCGTTGAATCGGCGCATCAGCTCGTCGCCGAGCGAGAGGTAGAACCGGGACTCCCCCGGATCGCCCTGACGACCGGAACGGCCGCGCAACTGGTTGTCGATGCGACGCGACTCATGGCGTTCGGTACCGAGCACGTACAGACCGCCGGCCGCACGGACCTGCTCGGCCTCCTCGGCCGCGGCCGCCCGCGCGGTCTCGATCGCCTCTTCCCACGCGGCCTCGTACTCGTCGGGAGTCGACACCGGGTCGAGGCCCGCCTTGCGCAGCCGCGTGTCGGCGATGATGTCGGGGTTGCCGCCGAGCACGACGTCGGTACCGCGACCGGCCATGTTCGTGGCGACGGTGACCGCACCGATACGACCGGCCTCGGCGACGATCTGGGCTTCCTGCTCGTGGAACTTCGCGTTCAGCACGGTGTGCGGGATGTCGCGTTTGGTGAGCTGGCGCGAGAGGTACTCCGAGCGCTCGACGCTGGTGGTACCGATCAACACCGGCTGGCCGATCTCGTGGCGTTCGGTGATGTCGTCGACCACCGCAGAGAACTTGGCCTCCTCGGTCTTGTAGATCAGATCGCCCTGGTCCTTGCGGATCATCGGCTTGTTGGTCGGGATCGGCAGTACGCCCAGCTTGTAGATCTGGTCGAACTCGGCGGCCTCGGTCTCGGCGGTACCCGTCATGCCGGCGAGCTTGTCGTACATGCGGAAGTAGTTCTGCAGCGTGATCGTGGCCAGCGTCTGGTTCTCGGCCTTGATCTCGACGCCTTCCTTGGCCTCGATCGCCTGGTGCAGACCCTCGTTGAACCGGCGACCGTCGAGCACGCGACCGGTGAACTCGTCGACGATGAGGACCTCACCATTGCGGACGATGTAGTCCTTGTCGCGGTGGAACAGTTCCTTGACCTTGATGGCGTTGTTGAGATAACTCACCAGCGGTGAGTTGGCCGCCTCGTAGAGGTTGTCGATGCCCAACTGGTCCTCGACGAACTCCACGCCGGCCTCGTGCACGCCGATGGTCTTCTTCTTGATGTCGACCTCGTAGTGCTCGTCACGCTCGAGAAGCGGTGCGATGCGGGCGAATTCGACGTACCACTTACTCGATCCCTCGGTCGGCCCGGAGATGATCAGCGGGGTGCGCGCCTCGTCGATGAGGATCGAGTCGACCTCGTCGACGATCGCGAAGTTGTGGCCGCGCTGCACCAACTCCTCGAGGGAGTGCGCCATGTTGTCGCGCAGATAGTCGAAGCCGAATTCGTTGTTGGTGCCGTAGGTGATGTCGGCGGCGTAGGCCTCGCGGCGCTGATCCGGCGACATCCCGGTCAGGATGACCGCGGTCTCGAGGCCGAGGAACCGGTGCACCCGGCCCATCCACTCGGCGTCGCGCTTGGCGAGATAGTCGTTGACGGTGACGACGTGGACGCCGTCACCGGAGATCGCATTGAGGTAGGCCGGCAGCACACAGGTGAGGGTCTTGCCCTCACCGGTCTTCATCTCGGCGATGTTGCCGTAATGCAGCGCCGCGCCGCCCATGATCTGGACGTGGAAGTGTTTCTGGTCGAGAACGCGCCAGGCGGCCTCGCGGGCCACCGCGAACGCCTCGGGCAGCAGTTCCTCGAGCGTCTCGCCCTCGGCGAAGCGCTCCTTGAACTCGTCGGTCTTGGCCCGCAGATCGTCGTCGCCGAGCGCCTCGACCTCGTCGGACAATGTCTCGACGTGCGATGCGATGGCATCGAGTCGCTTGACCATCCGGCCTTCGCCGATGCGCAGCAGCTTGTTCAGCACCGTTGATCGAGTCCCTTACTCATGTCGACGTCCAACCACGGCCCGTGCAGCGCACAGGCCGCCGTCCATCGTACCGAGGCCGCCTGAAGAAGATCTGATCGGCCGCGTCGGGGGTCCGGGGATCGATGCGCCTACCGACGCACGGCAGGGCGGTCCGGACAATATGTCCGCACCGCCCCGCTGACGTGCTCGACCGGTTCTCCGATCAGGCGAGTCGGATCAGCCCGTAGTCGAAGGCGTGTCGTCGGTAGACCACCGACGGCTTGTCGGTCTCCTTGTCGTGGAACAGGAAGAAGTCGTGCCCGACGAGTTCCATCTCGTAGAGCGCGTCGTCGACGGTCATCGGCACCGCGGGGTGCTCCTTGACACGAACCACCTGACCTGGCGTGCGTTCGGCGACACCGTCATCCCACTGCTGGTCGGCCGACTGTTCGGCATCCTCGGGCGAGGGGCCCGCATCGACCGACAGCTGGTTGTCACGCAGGCGGGGTGCCCCGACCTCGGTGGCCTCGGCCACCGACAGCGGTCGGCGGTTGCCGTAGTGCACCTTGCGGCGGTCCTTGACCCGACGCAGTCGCGACTCGATCTTGTCCAGTGCCGACTCGAGTGCCGAGTAGAAATTCTCGCCACACGCCTGTGCGCGTACCACCGGGCCCTTGCCCATCGCGGTGAGTTCCACCTGCTGACAGACCTTGGACTGGCGGCGGTTGCGTTCGTGGTTCAGCTCGACGTCGAAGCGGAAAATGGTCGGATCGTAGCGTTCGAGTCGGGCGAGCTTGTCGCCGACGAAGATCCGGTAATGCTCGGGTATTTCGACGTTGCGGCCGCTGAACGCCACCTTGGCGTTGGGCTCGGCGGGTTCGTCGGACTCCACCGTTCCCGGTGGGATGACGAACGCGGACTGGTTGTCGATGTCGTCGACCGCGGCGACCTTGGATTCGCGCTGGCCCTTGCGGTGGATGACAGATGACATGGAACTACCTCCTGGAAAGTGCTATTCGACCTCGAGGTGCCGAGCACGGGGTCCACCAATCACATGCGCCCAAGAGGACTGTCAAAGAAGTTGGCGCTCAATGATTTCGGATGGATCCTTCAATGTCGACTCAAGAATCGCAGAGCAGGAACCGAGTCAGTACCGACCGACGGTCGGCACCCATGTGCACTGGCCTCACCTCCCGGCGCGGAGCGGTGTGTGCTCCTCCGCGATGACCAATCAACCTCTTGTACCTCTGACCGTAGTCGGATGTTCGCAGCGCGGCCACGTTTCTGATCAGTGCGTCACGTCGTGGTCACCGAAGTCGGGACCAACGGCCCACCATCCGAGCGCAACGACCGGCGATACACAGACCCGGACCGGTCCACGGCGGTGACGCCCTCACGCCTGCGCAGCCGGATATCGCCGGCGTCTGATGCCACGCTCGTCGGGTGACCTCGTCCCCGCCACGCTCCTTTGGCTCTTTCATGTCGGTCCTCGCCGTGGGGATGGGCCGGGTCGGCGTCGAGGGCGCCGACCTCGTCCTGCCCCGCACGTGCGGTGGATGCGGCCGCCCCGGGTGCGACTGGTGTCCCGACTGTGCGGCGAGGATCGCCGACGCGCCCCTCGAACTGCATCCCCGGGTGGCGATCGACATCCCGGTGTGGTCGGTGGGACGTTATCGGGGACCGCTGCGCGCCTCGATCATCGCGATGAAGGAGCACGGAAGACGTGACCTCGTCACACCTCTCGGACGGGCGCTGGCCGACACGCTGATCACGCTGGCCCGCTGGGGCGAGCTGCCCGACGCCGCGCGGCTGCATCTGATCCCGGCGCCGACCCGCCCGCTTGCGGCCCGGCGTCGTGGCGGTGACCCGGTGACGGCACTCGCCGGCGTCGCGGCCGGACGACTGGGTCAACGGGCCCGGGTGCGGCCGCTGTTGACCACGGCGATGACCACCCGCGACTCGTCGGGTCTCGACGCGCGCGAGCGGCGCGCGAACCTGCGTGGCAGCGTCCGTATCCGCGCCGGCGCACGCTGTCCTCCGGGTGCGGCGATCCTCGTCGACGACGTGCTCACCACCGGCGCGACGGCTGCCGAATCGGTGCGGGTGTGCCGCGCTCACGGCATCGGGATCGGTGCGGTCGTCGTCCTCGCCGGGGCCTGAATTGCCCGGCGCCACAACCGAGTTGTCGTCAGGGAATGACCGGGATGGTCCCCGGTGTCATCGCCGGTTCGACCTCGGTCCAGTACTCGTCGGCCTGACCGTTGGTGCTGCCGAGACGCAACACACCACGCTGGTCGGCGATGTAGACGGTCGTCGGGTTGGCGACGACTGCGGTGACCGGGGGCGAGACGTTGCCACTGAGCAGGCCGACGGCCGGGGTGCCGCTGATCGACACCTGCACAACCGGCGAGTCGGTGGCGTCACGGGCGACCATCACGGTGGTCGGCGACGCCCAGTCCAGCGACACCGCGCGGTTGCCGATGTTGTAGGCGGCGATCATCGGCTGTGCGAGGGTGAGTTGCCCGTCGGCGTTGGTCGCGAGCACCGCGAACACCACCTGCCCGGACACGATCATCGCGACCCGCACCCCGTCGGGGGCGACCTGCAACTCGGTGATCGGACCGCGCACCAGCGCGGCGACCGCTCCGGCGTCGATCTCGGCGACGCGGGCACCGCCGGGGTCGTTGCCGATCCACTCGATGGGCCGGCCGTCGACGACGGCCCAGACCAGCTCGTTCTCGGGGCCGAAGGACGGGCGGGTGATCGACATGCCGGAGGTGATCGTCGTCGGCGACCCACCGTAGTCGCCGACAGCCAGGTTCAGCCGGGGGTCGGGGCCGCCGGCGGCGAGGACGGCGGCCACCCGCGATCCGTCCGGAGAGATCGACGCCGACCGTACCGAGGTCCCGGCGCCGAGCGAACCCGATACCGGCACGGTGCCGTTGTCGATGACCTTGGCCATCGCTCCATTGCGAATGACGTTGAGCCCCACGGCCGATGTCGGCGGCACATTCGGGTCGAAGGCCCGCACGTCGGTCGTCTGCCAGCCCGCGGCCCGGTCGCCGACCAGCGGCGCACCGTCGGCGTTGATGACGTACGGACCGCCGATGTCGGCTCCACTGAGCGTCCAGATGACCTGCGCGGCGAGCAGCGTGCGATCCCGGGTCGACGGACTACCGATACCGGTCAGTTCGACGCGCACCCCGCCGCCGGCCACCGGAGTGACCGGACCCCGCAACGCGGCCCCACTCGGAAATGCGGAATCGACCGCGGTGGCCAGATCGTCGGCCGGTCCGTCGATCAACGTGTTCACCAGCGTCGTCGGGTCCGAATCGGTACCGCCGTAGAGCCACCGCGGGTCCGGCACCAGGTGCGATCGCGTCCGGTCGGTGTAGTACACCGAGACCGACCGGTAGCTGACCTCGAACTGGTTGCGGTCGATCATCGTTCGATCGGGCAGGGTGCCGTCGATGCGCCATTGATTGCCGACCCGCGCCAGCGTCAGGGTGGTCTCCACCTGTCCGGTCGCCGGCAGCAGTTGACCGTCGGGTTTGAGGACGCCCACGTTGTCGCCGACGAGGCGCATCCGCACGGCGGTCGGACTGCGCTGATCGACGTAGGTGTTGATGTCGTCGAGGATGATCGAATCACCACGCTCGTCCCATTGCGCCGCGGTCACCGGGGCGAGGAACTTGCGGGCCGCGGCGTGCGCGTCGGTGGGTGCCGCGGTGGCCTTCAGGTACGCGCGGACCAGCGCCTCGGGATCCATGTCCGTCTGGGGCGCTGGCACCGCGTTGGTCGGTCCCTCGCGCGCGAAGGAGCTGATCGGTTGCGGCAACGAATCGTCAGGGATCCCGCCGCAGGCCGCGACCAGGGCCGCGACGACACACAGCACCGGGACCAGCAGGCGCCATCTCGCCCCGACCGCGCTCATCCCGGCCGGCCGATGTTCACTCGCCACCGACAGCTCCCTCGACGCGGGCGGGTTTGGCGACGCTCTTGACCTTGCTCGCGCCGACCGGTTTCAGTGGTAACGGCGAGCCGAGCACCTTGTGTCCGCGGACCAGGGGCAGGGTCAGCCGGAAGCAGGCACCTTGACCGGGTTCGCCCCACGCCTCCAGACGGCCCTGATGCAGCCGGGCGTCCTCGATGCTGATCGCCAGGCCCAGCCCGGTGCCGCCGGACCGGCGGAACCTCGACGGATCGGAGCGCCAGAAGCGGTTGAACACCAACTTCTCCTCCCCCGGCCGAAGGCCGATGCCCTGATCGCGGACGGTGATCGCCACGGCATCGCCGTCGGACCGCATCGACAACGTCACGGGTTTGCGTTCACCGTGGTCGATCGCATTGGCCAGCAGGTTGCGCAGGATTCGCTCGACCCGGCGCGGGTCGATCTCGGCGAGGACCGGCTCGGCCGGGAGATCGAGGATCAGTTCGGTGCCGGTCTCCTCGGCCAGGCGCGACACCGTCGAGAGCGCGGCGTCGATGGGGATCGCCATGTCCATCCGTTCGGCGGCCAGCTCGGCCATACCCGCATCGTGTCGGGAGATCTCCAGCAGCTCGTTGAGCAGCGTCTCGAACCGGTCGAGTTCCTTGTCCAACAATTCCACGGATCGGCGGCGCACCGGGTCGAGTTCGTCGCGGCCCTCGTAGAGCACGTCGCTGGCCATGCGGACGGTGGTCAGCGGCGTCCGCAACTCGTGACTGACGTCGGAGGTGAACTGCCGTTGCAGCCCACCGAACTCCTCGAGATGGGTGATCTGCTTGGACAGGCTCTCGGCCATGTCGTTGAACGACATGGCCAGCCGTGCCATGTCGTCCTCACCGCGGACCGGCACGCGCTCCTTGAGTCGACCGTCGGCGAATCGGACGGCGATCCTCGACGCCGAGCGCACCGGGATGACCACCTGTCTCGACACCAGCCAGGCGATTGCCGCCAGGAGACCGAGCAACACCACACCGCCGGTCAGCAATGTGCCCCGCACAAGGTCGACGGTGCTGTTCTCGGTGGTCAACGGGAAGACCAGGTACAGCTCCAGCCCGGGCACCGAGGCGTTGGTGGGTGAGCCGATGATGAGTGCGGGTTCCTGGCCGCCGGTCGAGTTGGCCACCGACGAATACTGGTAGGCGATCTGACCGCCCTGCACCATGTCGCGCAGGTTCCGTGGGATCTCCGACACCGGTCCGACGCCGGTCGCACTGCCGTCGGCCCCGGTACCGGGCACCAGCAGCACCGTGTCGAAGGTGCCGACGTTGCCCGACGACTGTCCGCTGTCGATGTCCCGGTCGGTGAGCAACGACCGGGACTGGCGCAGCCGATTCTGCACCGACATGTTGCCGTCACCGCTGGCGAGATCGCGTTCCACCGACACCCGCGCGCGCTCGACCTCCTCGGTCGCCGCAGTGAGTTTGACGTCGAGCAGCCGGTCGGTGATCTGACTCATCAGGACGAACCCGAGGATGAGGAGCACGACAAAAGACAGCACCAACGTCGAGACCACGACCCGCAACTGCAGTGAGCGTCGCCAGATCCGGCCGAAGACCGAGGCGATCGCGCTCGCCGTGCGGGTGAGCCGTCCGAAGGTGCTGTTGACGCGTCGTCTGTTGCGACCGATCACGGCGGGCCGGCCTTGTAGCCGACCCCCCTCACCGTCAGAACGACCTCCGGGTTTTCCGGGTCGGTCTCGACCTTCGCCCGTAACCGCTGAACATGCACGTTGACGAGTCTAGTGTCGGCCGGATGCCGATAACCCCACACCTGCTCGAGCAGGACGTCGCGGGTAAACACCTGCCGGGGCTTGCGGGCCAACGCGACGAGCAGGTCGAATTCGAGCGGCGTCAGCGAGATCGGGACGCCGTCGCGGGTCACCTTGTGCGCGGGAACGTCGATCTCCACCGGCCCGATCGACAGCAGTTCCGCCGGCTCCTCGTCGGTGCGGCGCAGCCGTGCGCGCACCCGGGCGACGAGCTCCTTGGGCTTGAACGGTTTGACCATGTAGTCGTCGGCACCCGACTCCAGGCCGAGCACCACATCGACGGTGTCGGACTTGGCGGTCAGCATCACGATCGGCACCCCGGAGTCGGCTCGCAGCACCCGGCAGACGTCGATACCGTTCATTCCCGGCAACATCAGATCGAGCAACACCAGATCGGGGCGGATCTCGCGGACAGCTGTCAGCGCCTGGGTCCCATCACCCACCACGAACGGCTCGAACCCCTCGCCTCGCAACACGATCGTGAGCATCTCGGCGAGCGCGGCATCATCATCGACGACGAGGATCCGTGGCTTCATGCTGACAATGGTGACACTGTTGTGACCATCCGGCCGTGATCGACGCGCCGCGCGTTCGTGACGCCCGGACGCCGGTGGCCGCTGCCGTCCGGGCAGAGTGGTCACGCGAACACAGCCGCACAGGCGACCGGGCAATCACACAGGAGCACAAGGTGGGTCGACTCATCGCCGTCGAGGGACTCGACGGCGCCGGTAAGAACACGCTGGTCACCAGCCTGGTTCAGCGATGGCGCGAGCGAGGTGTCGCCGTGGCCACGGTTACCTTCCCGCGCTATCACCAGTCACTGTTCGCCGACATCGCGGCCGAGGCGCTCCACGGCGAGCACGGGGATCTGCGCGAGAGCGTGTATGCGATGGCCCTGTTGTTCGCGCTCGACCGATCGGCGGCGGCCCCGGAGATCCGTGCCGCGCTCGAGAGCAACGACGTCGTCGTCGCCGACCGTTATGTCGCTTCGAACGCCGCCTACAGTGCCGCGCGTCTCGCGCAACCCGCCGATGGCGAGGTCGTCCGATGGGTGCACGACCTGGAGTTCGGGCGACTGGATCTCCCCCGACCCGATCACACCCTGTTCCTCGCCGTGGCAGCCGACGTCGCGATGAGTCGCGCGCAGGCGCGATCGGCCGGCGACCCGACACGACCTCGCGATCACTACGAGCGCGACGCGGATCTACAACGCCGTGTCGACGCGACGTATCGCGAGCTGGCCCGGTCCGGGTGGGCCTCGCCGTGGACGGAGGTGGCCGACGCGGCCCCGGAGACACTGATCGACCTGCTCGGCACTGGGGTCGACGACCCGAATGACGCGCGCTGACGCCGCCGCGCGCGGTCCGATAGCCTGGCTGGACCCACGTCGCGAGGAAGACTTATGACCTATCCGCCGCCCCATGGTGGCGATGCACCGCGGGAGCCCGCACAGTCGGCACCCACACCCGAGGAGGTCGCCGGCCCGGCGGCCCCCGGCGCGGGACCGACCCCGACGCCCGCGCAGATGCCGACCCGCACGATGACGACCTGGAGTGCCGGCGGACAGGCTCCGCCACCGCAGGCGCCCTCGCCGCAGGGTCCGGCGCCCGGTGCGGCCACCTTCCCGCCACCGACACCGGTATCGCAACCCGTTGCCGCCCAACCCTTTTCATCACCGGTTCCGCCGTCGTACCAGCAGCCGCCGTCTCAGCCGGTGCCCGGGCCGTTCGGTCCGCCGGCGAGCCCGGGATTCCCGACGGGTGGCCATCCCGGTGGCGGTTTCGGGCCCGGCGGTCCGATCGGGCCCGGTGGCGGCTTCGGGCCGGGTATGTCCGGTGGCGGGCAACGTCCGCCGGGCGGCCCGCGTAACACCGGCGCGCTCGTCGCCATCGGCGCCGGCGTGCTCACGGTCGTCGTGATCGTGGCACTCGCGGTGACGTTGATCGTGGTCAACACCGGCAGCAGCACCGACACCACGGTCGCCACCGGCGCGCCGTCGACCGCTCCGTCCGCGCCTGACGGCGGGGGCGCGAACACCGCACCCGACACCCCGTCCCAGTCCGCCCCGGACACCGACGGCACGTCCGCGGTCGACCCGACGACCGCGTATGCCATCGCCGACGCGATGCAGCGCTACATCGCCGCGGCCAACGCCCGCAACGTCGCCGGGATGCAGGCCGCGGTCTGCAGCGCGGCGCGATCGTCGGTGCAGGCGCCGACCCAGCAGGGCAATCTGGTGCTCGAACAACTGCGGGTGAACTCCGTCAATGGCGACACGGCACAGTCGACGATCCAGACCCACATCGAGGTGGGATCGCAACGCAGCAGCAGCCAGCAGGCCTCGGTGAGTTTCGAACGCGAGAACTCGTCCTGGTACTACTGCCCGGGCGCCGAGCCTGCCATCACCGCCTGAGGACACCGAGAACCCGGTACTGACGAATAGCGAAAAACGCTGCCCCGCTCGATGTGTCGAGCGGGGCAGCGTTCGTCGAGATGCGTGCGCCTCAGTAGCGGTAGTGCTCGGGCTTGTAGGGGCCCTCGACGTCGACGTTGATGTACTCGGCCTGCTCCTTGGTGAGCTTGGTCAGCGTGCCACCGAGTGCCTCGACGTGGATCTTGGCGACCTTCTCGTCGAGGTGCTTGGGCAGCCGGTAGACCTCGTTGTCGTACTCGTCGTTCTTGGTCCACAGTTCGATCTGGGCGATGACCTGGTTGGAGAAGCTGTTGCTCATCACGAACGACGGATGACCGGTCGCATTGCCGAGATTGAGCAGCCGGCCCTCGCTCAGCACGATGATCGAGTGGCCGTCGTCGAAGATCCACTGATCGACCTGCGGCTTGACGTTGATCCGCTTGGCGCCGGAACGCTCGAGACCCGCCATGTCGATCTCGTTGTCGAAGTGCCCGATGTTGCCCAGGATCGCCTGGTTCTTCATCTGCTTCATGTGCTCGAGCAGGATGATGTCCTTGTTACCGGTTGAGGTGATGACGATGTCGGCCCCGGAGATCGCGTCCTCGACGGTGACCACGTCGAAGCCGTCCATCAGCGCCTGTAGGGCGTTGATCGGGTCGATCTCGGTGACCTGGACGCGTGCGCCCTGCCCGGCCAACGATTCCGCGCAGCCCTTGCCGACGTCGCCGTACCCGCATATCAGGACCTTCTTGCCACCGATGAGGACGTCGGTACCGCGGTTGATGCCGTCGATGAGCGAGTGGCGGGTGCCGTACTTGTTGTCGAACTTGGACTTGGTGACCGAGTCGTTGACGTTGATCGCCGGGAACGCCAGGTCGCCGGCGGCGGCGAACTGGTAGAGCCGCAGCACACCGGTGGTCGTCTCCTCGGTGACGCCCTTGACCGACTCGGCGACCTTCGACCACTTGGTCTTGTCGGCCTCGAAACTCGACCGCAGCAGGTCCAGGAAGACCTTGTACTCGGCGGAATCGTTCTCGTCGGCGGGCGGAACGACCCCGGCCTTCTCGAATTCGGCACCTCGCAGCACCAGCATGGTGGCATCGCCGCCGTCGTCGAGGATCATGTTGGCGGGCTCGTCGGGCCAGGTGAGCATCTGCTCGGCAGCCCACCAGTACTCTTCGAGCGTTTCGCCCTTCCACGCGAACACCGGGACGCCCTTGGGCTCGTCGGGGGTGCCGTGCGGACCGACGACGATTGCGGCGGCGGCGTGGTCCTGGGTGGAGAAGATGTTGCACGAGGCCCACCGGACCTGCGCACCGAGCGACACGAGTGTCTCGATGAGCACCGCGGTCTGGATGGTCATGTGCAGCGACCCCGAGATCCGTGCGCCCTTGAGCGGGGCGACCTCGGCGTATTCGCGCCGCAGCGACATCAGGCCGGGCATCTCGTGTTCGGCGAGTTCGATCTCCTTGCGGCCGAAGTCGGCCAGCGAGAGATCGGCAACCTTGAAGTCGATGCCGTTGATGGAGTCTGCCTGCGGTGCGTCGTTCTGCACCATGGTCATCTGGTCCCCTTCGGAGTCGGTGTGGCTCGTCGCGTGACACCGGCGGGCGCAGGGTGCGCCCACCGGGACACGACGAAGAGATCTGAGGACCAGGCTATCCGACACCGTCAGCGGGCCGCGGGGCGTGGGCGTCGAGGGCCGCGTGCCACGCCACCGGGCGCCCCTCCCCCCGGGCGGATCACTCCTTGGACAGGTCGGGACCTCCGGACGCCGCGGCACCGGCGGCGACGGTGTCGACGCCCTCGACCTCGCCGCGTTCACGTTTGCCGACCATCGAGTGGCGCATGCCGTACAGGAAGTAGACGGCCACCCCGATCACCATCCAGATGACGAACCGAATCCAGGTCAGCGCCGACAGATTGAGCATCAACCAGATGCAGGCCAGGATGGCCAGGACCGGGATGATCGGTCCGCCGGGAACGGTGAAGCCGCGATCGAGATCCGGCCGGGTGCGGCGCAGGATCATCACGCCCGCCGCCACGACGATGAACGCGAACAGCGTCCCGACGTTGACCATCTCCTCCAGTTTGTCGATCGGGAAGAAGCCGGCGACGATGAACACCACCAGTCCGATCAGCAGGGTGAGCCGGGCCGGGGTACCGAAACGCGGATGCGTCTTGGCCAGACCGCGGGGCAGCAGCCCGTCGCGGCACATCGCGAACAACACCCGCGACTGGCCGAGCATCAGGACCATCACGACGGTCGTCAGACCGGCGAGAGCGCCGATGGCAATGGTCTTCTCCGCCCACGTCACCCCGTTGAGCGCGAACGCCGTGGCCAGGTTCTTGGGTTTGCCGTCACCGGCGCTGGTGGCGAGCTGGGTGTAGCTGACCATTCCGGTCACCACGATGGTCACCAGGACGTAGAGGACGGTGACGATCGCCAGCGATCCGAGGATTCCGCGGGGAACGTCGCGGCGCGGGTTGCGGGTTTCCTCGGCGGTGGTGGCGACCACGTCGAATCCGATGAACGCGAAGAAGACGATCGATGCCGCCGCCAGCACCCCGTACCAGCCGTAGGAGCTCTCGCCGCCGCCGGTGATCAACGAGAACAGCGACGAGTCGACCGATTTCTCGGCGCCGGCACCGCTTTCCGAGGGCGGGATGAAGGGGCTGAAGTTGGCGGACTTGACGTAGAAGAACCCGACGACGATCACCAGCAGCACCACGGCCACCTTGATGGCCGTGATGACGGCACTGACCCGCGAGGAGAGTTTGGTGCCGAGTACCAGCAGTGTGGTCACCACGGCGACGATGATCATCGCCCCCCAGTCGATCGTCACCGACCCCACATCGACTGTGCCGCCGGAGAATCCGAACACACTGCCGAGATAGGACGACCACCCCTTGGACACCACCGAGGCGCCCACGGCGAACTCCAGGATCAGATCCCACCCGAGAATCCACGCGAGGAACTCGCCGAAGGTCGCATAGCCGAAGGTGTACGCCGATCCGGCGACCGGCACGGTCGAGGCGAATTCGGCGTAACACAGGGCGGCCAGTGCGCAGGCGATCGCGGCCATGATGAATGACAGTGAGATGGCCGGGCCGGCCTTGTTGCCCGCGGTGGTCGCGGTGATGGTGAAGATACCTGCGCCGATGACCACCGACACCCCGAAGACCATCAGGTCCCATGAGGTCAGGTTCTTGCGCAGTTGGTGTCCGGGCTCGTCGGTGTCGGCCATCGATTGCTCGACGGACTTGACCCGGGTCAGCGGGTTGGCCATTCGCCTCGACCTCTCTTGTTGGTGCAGCCGTGTGCGGTTCGAGCCGATCGGCGAGAACGACCACCACGGTGCCGACTGGTTGCGGTGGGCTAGACGCTAATCGACGCGATCACGACTTACCGGGATTTCGGTGCGGATCGGGCCGGCGGATCGCTGCGGTCGATGTCGGGTTCGAGGTAGATGATGCGGGCCTGCGGTACCGCCGCACGCACCCTGGTCTCGGCGGCGTCGATGGTATTGGCCACGGTCTGCAGGCCGGCGTCCGGTGGCATCGCGATCTTCGCGGCCACCAGCATCTCCTCCGGGCCGAGATACTGGGTCTTGATGTGGATGACGCGGTCGACGCCGTCGGTGGCGAGCGCTGTCATGATCGCGGCCTCCTCGGTCTCGGTCGCGCCCTCACCGATCAACAGGCTCTTCATCTCCACGATGAGTACGATCGCGATGGCCCCCAGCAACACTCCGATGCAGACCGTCCCGATGCCGTCCCAAATCGCGTCGCCGGTCGCCATCGTCAAGCCCACGCCGCCGAGGGCGAGGACGAGACCGATGAGGGCTCCGCTGTCCTCGAGCAGGACGACGGGCAGTTCGGGGTTGCGAGAGTTGCGGATGAACCGCCACCAGCTCGCCGACCCCTTCAACGGCCGCGACTCGCGGAATGCGGTGGCGAAGCTGTAGCTCTCCAGGCAGATCGCGACGAGCAGGATGACGACCGCGACGAGCGGCGACTCGAGCCCGTGGTCGTGGGCGTGAATGATCTTCTCGACGCCCTCGTAGAGCGCGAAAAGCGAACCGAGAGCGAAGATCACGAGTGCGACGATGAACGAGTAGAAATACCGGTCGCGCCCATACCCGAAGGGATGCAGCCGATCGGCCCGGCGGGCCGCACGTTGTTGCCCGAGCAGCAGTAGACCCTGATTGGCCGTATCGGCGACCGAGTGCACGCCCTCGGCGAGCATCGACGACGAGCCGGTGACGGCGAACCCGACGAACTTGGCGATCGCGATACCGGCATTGGCGGTCAGGGCGGCGACGATCGCCTTCTTGGAACCTTCGGCGGACACGAGCTGATCCTCCCATTCGCCGGGAACCCGGCATGACGGCACAACGTCGCGAACTCTAGGGCATCAACGCCCACCGCGACACCACCATCGGCACCGGCGCGAGCGCCTCCGCCGAGCCCTCGCCGACGGATGAC
>NZ_MVPX01000354.1:0-3258 GCF_002043085.1 Gordonia sp. i37
CCCCGCCGAAGCCGCGTGCGATCGAGGTATCGGTCTCGTTCATCACCGTCCGCGCATTGGTGACGCCGCGTTGGATGCCGAGCAACTGCTCGCGGGCCTGTATGAACACGCGGTCCCAGTTCTGCTGGGCGGCGTCGTAAGCCTGCTTCGCGCCGGGCGAGCGCCAATTACCGTCGAGTGCGGCGACTTGCGATTTCAGCTGCGACGCCAGGTCTTCGAGGCGGCCGAACTGGGCGTTCAGCCCCCCTTCGAGGTCGCCGAGGGCGGCGAAGTCGTACTTGATTCTCCCGGACATGGGAAGTCCTTTCGGTCAGATGTGGTCATGGCCAGAGTTGATCGAGCTCGGTGGTGATCAAGCTCGGTGGTGATTCGAGGTCAGTGGTGAGGTGCGCCAGTCGGGCCGGGGCCCACAGACACGGTGGTCTACAGCGGCAGCTGTCTACAGGCGCAGCCGTCTACAGGCGCAGCGGCCCCTCGGCGCCGAAGCCGCCCGCGGCCTGCGAATCCTGGTCGTCGTAGCCGCTGAAACCAGCGGTCAGCTGGTTTCGGATGTCGTCGAGCGCGGCGTTGAGCGCCGTCGCCGACGAGTTCCAGTCGGCGTGGGTGTTGTCGAATGCGTTGGACGCCCGGCCGTTCCAGCTGGACACGCCCGACGACGCCGCGGTGGCGATCTGGCGGATCACCGCCTGCATGTCGTCGACGATCTGCGAGACCGATTGCGCTGTGGCCAAGCCCGATTCGACGTCGACGTCAACTGCTCCATCGAGATTCATGGTGCTCCTCCTCATAGATGTCGGCACCGTCGTCGCGATGCCCCCGAAGCGCTGTCCGTGCGGACAGGCGCTGATGTCCCCCGGCGAAGATCTCGATGGGGAAATCCCGTCGACTCATGGGAACCACCGTCGTCCGGGCAGGGTGTCGATCAGCCGGTCCACGGCCGCACCGATCCGATGCCCCGTCCCCGGGGTGATGGTGGTCCACAATCGGTCGTCGGGAGATCTGCTGAGGCCCATCAGAATTCGACCCGCACGCGAGTCGATGATCCCGATGGCCCCAGAAGTCTGGGTGAAGAGGCCGTCGGCACGCGAGGTGGCCACGATCTCCCACCGCACGTCGCAGGCCAGCAACGCGTCGGCCACACGGATCGCATCGGCGGCCGTGGCGCCCCATGCACGCAGTGCCGCAACAACACCAGGGGCGTCGGCACAGTGGCCGAACCTCTCGGTCAGTTCGCGGGTGGGGACGCTGGTCTCGGTGAAGTCCAGTGCGTCGTGCGGGCCACACATCGCGCGAACGACGCCGGCCAGGGCGTTGGTGTCACGCACGTCGATGAGCGCGAGGTCGATGTGATCGCCTCGCCGCACCGCGAGAACGTGGTCGTGACCGCGCCGGGCCACGCAGGCGCGAACCGTCGACTCGGCGGCGAAACCCCGGATCTCGAGTTCCCGGTCGGGGTGGGCGAGCACCCCGACCACCAGGTCGGCCCAGAGCGTGGGGCCGCTGCTGTCGGACAGTCCCGCCTCCGTGATGGCACGGTCCAGAGTGGCATCGTCGTGATCGGCACCATCGCGGGCGTCGGCTCTTGTCTCGCTGTGTGCACCGTCGGCCGCCGGTGTCCAGAGGTCGAGGACCACCGGCCAGGTGGTCACCCCACATCGTTGCCCGAGTCGGCGCAATACCGCGATCTCGATGCGGCGGGAATCGGTGGAGGTCACGATCACGGCGTCCTCCCCGTGTCCAGGGTGAGGGTCTGCTCGACGTATCGGGGGTCGAGCGCCGTGCTCGACTGTGCGGCGACCTCGGCCCAGGTTTCCGGAGGGCGTGGGGATGCTTCGGCCTGCCCGATCTCGGCCTCTGCTTGGGTGTCGACGCGGACGACGCGGTCGCCCATCGATGCCGTCGAGGTCATCGGCGCCATGGGCGGCGGCACCGCGGGCGACGCTCCGGGTGTCCCCGACCCTGCCGCAGCTGCGCCGGCGCCGGTGGTCGGCGTGGGTGACACTGTGGGCGCCGAGGCCACCATCGTCGGTGTGTACGCGCCCCGGGGAGGCGGCGCCGAGAGCATCATCGGCGCAACGATTCCCGTGCCCGAGCCGGATCCCTGACCCGAGACGTCGGAGTCACCCGGCGTCTGCGGTGATCGGCTGGGCGTGGTCTCCGGCGGGGCGCCGGGCACCAGTTGTGGTGCGGCGTGGGCAGCTCGCCATGGCTGTGCCAGCGGTTCGGCGGCCGTTTCGTAGGCCTCCATCACCCGCGCCGCGCGCATCCGTTGATCGTGGACCGCGCGTTCGGCGTGCGCGGCCGCCCCGGTGGCGATCGGCGCAACCGACGCGACGACCGCCGCACCGCGCGCAAGCGTGTCGGCGAGATCGACCTCTGCGGTGCTCGGCATCGCCAGTCGCGCCACCGACACGGCGAGTGACTGCGCCTCGGTCAGCGCCGCAGCCTCGGTGGCCTGCGCTGCCATGTCGGTCAGCCATCCGAGGAGACCAGCGAGACGGTCGAGGACGTCGGCGGCTGCGCCGGACTCCCAGTCGGCCCGCAGTCGCGCGAGGACGGCGCCGTATTCGGCTGCTGCACCGGTGAACTCACCGGCGAGTGCGCCCCAGGCGATCGCGGCGTCAGCGAACGCCGACGCTCCGGGTCCCTCGACGAGGTCGCTCGCGAGTCGGCGACTGGAACGGGCGTCCCAGAGGACTCTGGTGAATCCGGTCATGCCCACTCCTCTCGGCTGCTCGGTGGGTCGGTCGGGATGACGGTCTACGGACGGGGTTCAGGAGGTCATGCGCTTGTCGGTGCCCGGGGCGTTCGTCAGGCCCGCAGTCCGGTCGCGGCTTGATCGTCGGCGTCGGCGAGGCCGCCGGCGTGGGACCGCAGCATCGCCGCGATATCGCGCAGCTGTTGGATGCCGGAGGTCGCATCCTCGGCGAAGCGATCGGCCACCGCGGTGGCCGAGGCCGCCGTGGTCACCGATACCTCGTCTCGACCGGGCGCGGCGACCGCGGCCTCGGGGGCGAGTCGTCCGAGCGCTTCTTCCAAGGACAGCGCCAGACGTTCGAGATCGGTGCCGGCCCTGGACAACTCATGCGGATCGACGTCCAGACTGCCGGTGGTTGGTGACGGTGTCACGGGCTGACCTTTCTGATTGTGACGAGCAGTGGACTCATCGGGGTGAGACCGGCCAGGCCGGACCGAGTCGTAATTCGATGTCGGGCGGGGTCTCCGGGTCGGCGTCGGCGCCGAGCACGGCGGGGGGGA
>NZ_MVPX01000355.1:0-629 GCF_002043085.1 Gordonia sp. i37
GCGCGACATATGCCGCCGGCCGGACCGAAGTATCGTCGGCGGCCAGCACCTGCTGCAGTGGTGCGGTGAGCATCGAGGGGATCTCGGTGGCCGTGGAGACGACCGGGGACACCGCGTCGAGGATCGTGCCGGCCAGCGCGAATGGTGACTGCGCTGCGCCGCCGGCACCGGTGGGCGCGTTGGTGACCGGCACCGGTGCTCCGTTCACGGTCATGTGGGTTGTGGGAGCCAGCAATTGGGCCCGTGTGGCAGCGACGGCGGCGGTTGCTTCGGACAGTCCGAGGCCGGCCAGGCTCACGGCGAGTGGCAGGGCCGCCGGCCCGGTGAACGAGACGGCCGCGGTGATCTTGGCGATGGTGGCGGCCAGGATGGCCTGCAGGGTTGCCATACCGGCGGCGACGATGCCTGCGGCGGCCTGGATGTCGAACGACATGCCGCTGCCCTGCGCTGCGAGTTGCCCACTGTTGACGCTCGCCTCACCGGTTTTCGCAGCGGCCGACACCGCGCTCTGACCACCCCACAACTCGTCGGCGATCTTCAGGGCGGCCTGCGCCATCGACATCGACGACTCGAGCATCGTGGACAGCCCCTGGAAGATGACCGTCGGATCGAAGTCGGCCGCCGACAGA
>NZ_MVPX01000356.1:0-3219 GCF_002043085.1 Gordonia sp. i37
CCCCAACCCCGCCAGCACGTCGCCGACCGGCCGGTCGAGGATCGGTCCGAGCGGTGTCGCCGTGATCATGTCGTTGACCGACATCTCGGTGAGCGCCGGGAGAGCGGGCGGCCCGGAGGTGGGCTGCGCGGAAGTGGACGGTTGACTCACAGCACCGACCGCAGGGTGGCAGCGGAGGCGGCGTCGACGGCTTCGAACTCGGCGAGGCCGCCGAGTGCGCTCGCCGCTGTCGCCGCGTGGACGGCGGCCAGATTGCCCACCGCGAACAGATGATTGGCCTGTGCGGCAATGAATGCCGCGAGGAATTCTTGCCCGATCAGTCCGAACACGGGGATCATGACCGCCGTGTTCGCGGCGGCGTTGACCGACCCGGCCGCGGCCACCGCGGTACCGATCGCGGCGTTGGTCGCCGCGAAGCCCTCGAGGACCTCCGGTGTCACCGTCACATGATTCATGCTCTCCCCCTTGCCCTGTCATCTACTGCCATGTCATCTACAGCCACGTCATCTACAGCCACGTCGTCAACTTCCGTCACGCTCGTCGATGTCACCGCGCGGTCGGTCACCGCGACCCGTCCGGCCGCGACTGCACCAACTCCGCGAATGACGCGGTGAAGTCCTCGGTCATCGCGGCTCGTCGGGCGAATGCTCGCTGGGCGGCGAGCATGGCCGTCGCCACGATCCCGGAGCCGAGGCGGGCGCCACCGAGCTCGCCTGCCCCATCGGCGAGCCACAGCCCCGTCATCGTCCCGGATCCATCGACCTCCACGGTGATCAGATCGTCTGCGGAGCTCTCCCGGACCCGGATCCGCGCCAGCTCGTCGGAGAAGTCGTGTAGACGGCCCAGTTGGGTGGTCGCGCGGGATTCGAGTTCGTCCATCGCCCAGTTCATCGCACTCACACCGACCTGAGCCAGGAGGCGGGGGCGTCGGCCTCGTCGTCGTCGCGCAGCTCGGCGCCGGCCAGATCGTCGGGCCTGGGCAGACCGAGCGACTCGACCACCTCCGACGGCGTCCCGGAATCGAGCAGCCGGGCGCGCAGCCGGATCGCCGAAGCCATCGCCGACTGTTGACACAGTCGAAGGACGTCGTCGGCCACGGCCTGGGGGTGTTTGCGCAGCTGGGTGTCGTCGATACGCACCGCCAGCGGCAGGCCCGCCAGCGTTGTGATCACCGAGATCGCCCCGTCTCGCGATCGCGCCGAGGATGTCTCCTCGACTCCACCACCGAGATCCTCGCCGGTCATTGGCCCTCCCCCACGTCAGTTACTCCCTGTACCGCAGCGGCATCCGCTCCGCCGCTGATGTGCGATGTCCTGATTTGACGCAGCGAGAGCGGTCAGGGTTCCCACTCGACCGGAACTTTTTCGACCGTTGCCGATGACCTCCGCTGACGGTGTTGAGATGATGCCACAGATCACATGCGGTGTCCGGTTTGCGCGTGATGTCTGGGGATAACCACGGAGTCGTCGGCGCCCTCTTGCTGTCGCGGGCCTCGTCCGACGCTCCGTCGTCTCCGGCCCCGACCCGGATCGTTGCTCGGTGTGACGCTCACCATTCACGATCCGACACCCATGGGTACACTGCCCAGCGTGGTGACGTCCGTCCCGCGGAGCAGGCGGACTCCAGGTCACCGGGAATCACCTTTGCAGGGGGAATCGATGACGCACGAGAACACCGGACATCCGGCGGCGATGATGCCCGCAACCCCACCATGGTTGCAGTTCGCACCTCCCGAGGACGCGACGCCGCCCGGCAATGCACCGACCGAACCCGCACACGGAACCGAAGCGCCGGGCGAGGCCGTTGCCGGGTTCGGCGCCGACCGACAACCGATTCCCCCGTCGCCGACCGACGGAGCACCCGCCGGCGCAGCACACGCCGGGCCGGCCCCCACCGATGCAGCACCGGAGCACCCGGCACCGCCGAACGCTTCCACTCCGGCGGCGCCGGCACCGCCGCCGCAGTCGCACCAGGCACCGTTTCCCCCGGCAAACGGATACCAGACACCCCGGTACGAGGCACCGCAGCCACCCCAGCACAACCAACCCGCACCGGGATACCCCTACGCGCCCAACGGGTTCGACCCGTCGACGCAGGGGTACACGCCCGGCCCCATGCCAACCGGACCCACCCCGCCCGGACCCGTGCCCTCAGGTCCGGCCCCCGGCGCACCGACGCCCCCGCACATGCCGCCCGCGCCGCCGGACAACGGCTACGCCCAGCCGATGGGATTCGGGTCGCCGGCGCCTCAACAGGGACCGGCGCTCGACGAGGTCGCCCTGCTGCGCAAGGCTCGTCGAGCCCCTGCCCGCGGGTGGCGGCGGGCGGTGCACACCATCTCGGCCGGCACCATCAATCCCGGCGACTCCGCCACCGAGATCCGGTACCAGCAGCTCCTCGAGCGGTTGCGCCGACCGGTTCGCGGAGATTACCGCATCGCGGTGCTCTCCCTGAAGGGCGGTGTCGGAAAGACCACCACGACAGTCGGTTTGGGCTCGACCTTCGCCTCGCTGCGCGGCGACCGGGTGATCGCCGTCGACGCCAACCCCGATCTGGGGACACTGGCTCAGCGTGTCCCGCAGCAGACGGCGTCGACGGTGCGCAATCTGCTCTCCGACGACAACGTCTACCGCTACAGCGATGTGCGCGCCCACACCTCACAGGCACCGTCGCGTCTGGAAGTACTTGCCTCCGAACGGGACCCGGCGATGGCCGAAGCATTCAGCGAGGACGAGTACCGCGGTGTGGTCACCATCCTCCAACGCTTCTACAACATCATCATCACCGACTGCGGAACCGGCCTGAGCCACTCGGCGATGAACGGCGTGCTCGACCTGGCGAACGCCATCATCCTGGTCTCGTCGCCTGCGCTGGACGGCGCCCGTAGCGCCTCGGCCACACTCGATTGGCTCGAGGCCCATGGATACGGTCACCTGGTGTCGCGCGCGGTCGTCGTACTCAGCTCGTCGCGCCCGGGGTCATCGACCATCGACACCGATCAATTGGGTCAGCACTTCCTGACACGATGCCGTGCGGTGCAGACGATTCCGTTCGACGACCATCTCGCCGAGGGCGCCGACGTCGATCTCGAGCTCGTCGGCAAGCCCACCCGTTTGGCGTTCGTCGAGCTCGCCGCGACCATCGCCGACGAGTTCGCGCCGACGGTTCGCCGCGAGGAACCGTTCTACGGCTGAACCGGGCCGGACACGCCCCGGGCGC
>NZ_MVPX01000357.1:0-53328 GCF_002043085.1 Gordonia sp. i37
CCCCCAGCCAGCGTCGGGTGATCCCGACGGCCATCGGGATCACGACGGTGAGCATCGAGGCGATGATGAACACCTCGAGGTGGTCGCGGATCAACGGCACCTGCCCGAGGAAGTAGCCGAGCAGGATCAGTCCGGCCGCCCACACCACGCTGCCGAGCAACGAGAACAGCGTGAACACCCGATGCGGCATGCCGCTGAATCCGGCGACCAACGGAGTGAGCGTCCGAACCACTCCGATGAATCGGCCGAAGAACACCGTCAGCGGGCCGTAGCGCTGGAAATAGCGATGGGTGCGCTCGACGTACTCGGGTCCCACCGCGCGCATCATCCGGCCCTCGATCACCGACCGGCCCAGACGCCGACCGAGGAAATAGCCACATTGATCACCGGCCGCCGCCGCGAGCGGCACCACGAGACATAACCACCACAGCTTCGCGAACGGATTCGGCTGCGCGGCAAGCACTCCCGCGGTGAACAATACCGAATCGCCCGGGAAGAGGAACCCGATCAGGATGCCGGTTTCGACGAACATGAGGACGCACAGGCCGATCACGCCGCCGGAGGCGAGGAACGAGTCGACATCGAAGGGGTTCATCATGGTCCACCCTAGGTGCTGCGAGCACCACCGGCCCCGGCCCGCCGGGGTGTCGATGCCCACGTTAACTCGATGCAACATGCTGGGCAGAGCGCGCCCATGTGGGGTTTACTCGGTCGTAAACATGCGGCGCGAATCCACCGCGCACGACCCCAGCCCGCCGACTCTCACGACGACGTGACCTCAAGGAGCCGACCGTGTCCACCACCCAGCCTCCCCCGACCTCCGGCCGGACGAAGACGGCGGGTTCGTCCACGCCGAATCTGCGGCCCGTCTCCGACACCGAGGTCCGGATCGAATACCACACGATCCACGGCTATCGCCGCGCGTACCGCATCGCCGGAAGCGGTCCGGCACTCCTGCTGATCCACGGCATCGGGGACAACTCCTCGACCTGGGACGAGGTCATCCCGATGCTCGCCCAGCACTACACCGTCATCGCGCCCGACCTCCTCGGCCACGGCCGCTCGGACAAACCCCGCGCGGACTACTCGGTACCGGCATTCGCCAACGGGATGCGTGATCTGCTCGTCGTCCTCGGTGTCACGAAGGTGACCGTCGTCGGCCATTCCCTCGGCGGCGGCGTCGCGATGCAGTTCTGCTACCAGTTCCCGCGATTCGTCGAGCGGTTGGTGTTGGTGGCCGCCGGCGGTGTGACGCGCGAGGTCAATCCGGCATTGCGGCTGGTGACACTTCCGGTGGTCAACGAGGTCCTGACGCTGCTGCGGATACCCGGGGTGATGCCCGCGCTGCAGGGCGCGGCCAAGGCCCTGGTCAGCCTGCCCCACCTTCCCGGTGTACCGCAGGAGATCTCACCGCGCCGGGCGCTCAACGACCACGAGGATCTCTTGCGCGTACTCGGCGATCTCGCCGATCCGCACGCGCAGGCGGCTTTCCTGCGCACCCTGCGCGCGGTGGTCGACTGGCGTGGTCAGGCGGTGACGATGCTCGACCGCTGCTACCTGACCGAACGCCTTCCGGTGCTGTTCGTCTGGGGCGAACTCGACACCGTCATCCCGTACGAGCATGCGCTGATCGGGCATTCTGCGATCCCGCATTCGGAATTGGCGACGTTCCCCGGCGCCGGTCACTTCCCTTTCCACGACGATCCCGAGCGTTTCGTGCAGGTGATCACCAGCTTCCTCGAGCGCACGCAGCCGGTGGACTTCGATCCGCAGAACTGGCGGCATCTGATGTCCACCGGCGGTGCCCGGCCGGAGGAGTTCGTCGGCGACGAGGACACCGTCGAGGCGGTGCTCGATGCGATCGAGGACGAGCGCAGCGCAACCTGACCTGCGGGCGGGGGACGAGGTGTCGATCGGGTGACCTACGCTCGACTCCCCTGCCGCCGATCCCCGTGAGAACATGGTCGCCATGAGCTATCAGCAGTATCCGGGAAACAGCGGTCAGGGCCAGGCGTACGGCGCAGGCCAGCCGGGCTATGGTTCCCAGCCCGGGTACGGGTCCCAACCAGGTTATGGATCTCAGCCGGGCTTCGGATCGCAGCCGGGCTACGGCGCCCAGCCGTACGGCGTTGCCCCCGGCCAGTCCCCGTATCCCGCCTACGGTGGGGTGCCCGGATACGGCGACTTCAACGTCGACCCGGCGACCGGTGAACCGTTGTCGGACAAGAGCAAGCTGACCGCAGGCCTGCTGCAGCTGTTCCTCGGGGGCTTCGCCGCCGGTCGTTTCTACATCGGCGACATGAAGTTGGCTGTGATCCAGTTGAGCGGCCACATCGTCGGCTGGCTCCTGGTGATCGTGGGTTTCGTCGTCGTTGCCGCCGGGGCCAACAGCAATTCCACCGGCGGAGCGGCATTCGGCGGAATCATGCTGCTCGTCGGCTGGCTGGTGATCCTCGGCTTCGGCATCTGGGTCCTCGTCGACGCGATCATGATGTTCGCCGGCAGCGTCCGCGACCCGCAGGGACGCAAGCTCCGCAGCTGAGCGGCGAGCACACACGCGACATACCGGTTCAGGCGTCGAAGGCGAGCGCCGCGGCCACCCGCACCGGCGAGTTGGCCTCTCCGTACCCGCGGTATCCCCCGCGACGGCAGACCACCTCGAAGAACAGGTCGTCGGCGATGGTCGGGGTGAAGAAGTGGAAGAACTCTCCGCCGGTCTCGTCGGCGTCGTAGAGGATGTCGTAGCGGCGTAGCGCATCGATCCGATCGGCATCGAGGTCGAAGCGCGCCCGCAGGTCGTCGTAGTAGTTCTCCGGGATCGGCAGTGTGATCAGCCCTCGGGAGCGGCATGCGCGGGCGGTGGCGATGATGTCGTCGCAGGCGAATGCCGCATGGGTCAGTCCGCCACGCCGGCGCAGCGGGCCGTGACCGTCGAGTCGCGACGGCACCAGGGACGCGACGAGTCGGATCGGCTCACCGCTCTCGGTTGCCGATGTCAGTGCCTGCGAGCGCATCGTTCCGACCGCGTCGGGCACGTCGAGCCCCTCCTCGACGGACATGCCGAATACCGAGCGCAGCAACAACATTGCCGCCTCCCAGTCCGCGGGGCTCATGCCGATGCCGATGTGGTCGACCCCGGTGTAGAGCGAGGTGACCGCGGCGGGCTCGCGCGGCACCAGATCGAAATGGCGCTGCCAGGTCCCCGCCGACAAGGCGGGACGCAGGTCGACGGCGAGGGTGTCGGTGACGTCGAGTCGCACGACCTCCACCGCCGCCTCGGGCTTCGACGACGGCCCGGGTGCCGCGATCGATGCAACCGGTACGTCGAACTCCGCGGCACGTGCCGCCCACGCCTCCGGATCGGCACTGCGCAAACCGATTTGCGCGATGGTCGGCATGTCGGCCGGCGCTCCCGGCGACGTCCAGACGGTGCCGACGGTCGGATCGACGACGACGGCCAACTCGGCATCACGGTAGAGCTGCAGACCGGTGGAGCTGTCGACGCCGCTCAGATCGAAGCCGATGGCGCCGAGGACCTCGCCGAGTTGGGGAGCCGAGGTCGGGCCGGCCGCGACCCGGATCGACACGACACCGCCGGTGACGGGCCGCCGTTGCTCATCGTTCGCCGAACTCCCCTGCAACACAATGGTTTCGGATGATCCAGGACGGCCGGCGCCGACCAGTTCCGCGAGATATCGTAGCGAGCGGTGCGCATCGCGTGCGGTACGTACCGGATCCGCATGGCGGAAGACATCGCTGAACACCTCCAACGACCACGGGCCCCGATAGCCCGCCGCAAGAACGTGGTCGGCGAACGATGCGAGATCGAAGTTGCCCTGCCCCGGCAGGCATCGATGATGGCGACTCCACTGCAGCAGGTCCATCGCCATCCGCGGGGCATCGGCGAGCTGCAGGAAGAAGATCGAGTCGCCGGGCAGGTCGGCGATACCGGACGGGTCATCACCCCGCGAGAGGATGTGAAAGCTGTCCAGGCAGGTACCGAGTGCCGGATCATCCACGGCGGCAACGATGGCGGCCGCGTGGCGGTAGTCGTTGACGTGATGCCCCCAGGCGAGCGCCTCGTAGGCCAGTCGCTTGCCACGCGCCGCGGCGAGCTGCGCCGCGGTCGCGAGTTGTTCGGTGAGTAGTCCGTCATCGCACGCCGCGGACGCCAGCGGCGACGAGCACACCAGCAATAGGTCGCAACCCAGGTCGTCCATCACGTCGAATTTGCGCTCGAGGCGAATGAGGTTGCGCCGGAATCGGTCCGGATTGTGGGAGTCGAGATCGCGGAACGGCTGATAGAGGTCGATGGCCAGTCCGCGATCGGCCGTGGCGCGCGCCAGCTCGGCAGGCCGACCGGGGGCGGCGATCAGATCGGGTTCGAAGATCTCCACCCCGTCGAAGCCGGCGTGGGCGATGGCGTCGAGTTTGTCGCCGAGAGTTCCCGACAGACAGACCGTCGCGATCGACGTTCGGGCGCCGAGCGGCAGCGCCGATCCAGGGGCACCCGAAGCGGTCTGCGCGGTGCGGGTCAGCGACATGAGATGGCCTCCTGTGATCCGGGACACGATGAGAAAAATGTACCAGATGGTTCATTGAGTTTCCCTGGAACGCTGATATGAGTGGAGTTTGTCAAGGCTCTCACCTGCGCATATTGAGATCCTTATGAACGATCTGGTTAGTTGTCTTGACCGGGACGAAGGTCCTTTGTATCGTCAGTCACACGCCCGACACCCTGTGTTGGCGAGCACAACTTGGAGGACCGATGACCGCACCCACTTCCGATCTGCCGGCAGCCCAGCCGCGCAAGGCCGCGTTGGCCAGCTTCATGGGCAGCCTGGTGGAGTACTACGACTTCTTCATCTTCGGCACCGCCTCGGCGCTGGTGTTCAACAAGATCTTCTTCCCCGACATCAGCCCCACGGCAGGGACCCTGGCCAGCTTCGCCACATTCGGCGTCGCCTACATCGCCCGCCCGGTCGGCGCGGTGGTCCTCGGCCACTTCGGTGACCGCATCGGCCGTCAGCGGGTCCTGGTGTTCACCCTCATCCTGATGGGCCTGGCCACCTTCGCGATCGGATGCCTGCCCGACTACCACTCGATCGGCATGGCCGCACCGATTGCTCTCGTCGCTCTTCGCCTGCTGCAAGGACTTTCGGCGGCAGGCGAGCAATCGGGCGCCAGTTCGCTCACGGTCGAACACGCCGACCAGGGCAAGCGCGCGTTCTACGCCAGCTGGACGCTCAACGGCACCCAGGCCGGGCTGCTCGTCGGCACCCTCGCCTTCATCCCCGTCGCCGCGCTCCCCGAGGACACCCTGCTCAGTTGGGGCTGGCGTGTCCCGTTCTGGTTCAGCGCCGTGGTCATGTTCGTCGCATACCTGATCCGCCGCACGATGCCCGAAACCCCCGTCTTCGAGAAGATCAAGGACTCGACCGAAGGCGTCTCCGACATCCCGCTGCTGGTGCTGCTGCGCTTCCACTGGCGGGCCCTGGTCCGGGTGATCGCCTGCTCGACGATCTCGGTCATGAGCACCCTGTTCTCGACCTTCGCCCTCAAATACGCCACCACCGACTTCGCCGTCTCGAAGAGTTCGATGTTACTCGTCAGCGTCATCGCCAACCTTGTCATGCTGCTCAGCCAGCCGCTGTGGGGCCTGGCCGCCGACCGCATCGGACGCAAGCCGATCTTCATCGGCGGAGCGCTGGGCTGCGCGATCCTGGCATTCCCTTACCTGCTGATCATCACCACCGGCTCCTTCTGGGCGATCCTCGTGGCCACCCTGATCATCCAGACCGTCGTCTACGCCGCCGCCAACGCCGTCTGGCCGTCGTTCTACTCCGAGATGTTCCCGGCCAAGGTCCGGTACTCGGGCGTGGCCATCGGCACCCAGATCGGCTTCATGGCCAGCGGTTTCCTGCCCCTGATCGCCGCGGCGATCCTCGGCGAGGGCCGGATGGGCTGGGTCCCGGTCGCCGTGGTCGTCGCCGCCTTCGCCGTGGTTGCCGCACTCGCTGCCGCCACCGCGGTCGAGACGCACAAGACCGACACGATGCGACTCGGGGAGGAACCCGTCAAAGGAGCCGACACCATGACCGCGTCGGCACCGGCCTCGCCGTCGATGGCCTGACACCGCTCGCCCACACCCGGCTCCGGGACGATTCCCCGGCCCGATCATCAAAGGACACACCAATGTTCGACATCGAATTCGCCACCGCAGCCCGCCGCGCATCCGGCGGTGCCGTGGTCGCCGCCCTGATCGGGCAGGGGATCTCCCGGTCGCTCACGCCCGGCATGCACGAGCGCGAGGCCGCCCACCACGGACTGGACTACACATATCTGACCCTCGACGTCCCGGCGTCGGCCGCGGCCACCGTCGACCTCGCGGCGCTGCTGGCCCGCGCCGCCGACGCCGGGCTCGTCGGGCTCAACGTCACCCATCCGTTCAAGCAACGCATACTGGCTCATCTCGACGATCTCTCGCCCGACGCCGCCCGTCTCGGTGCGGTCAACACGGTCGTCTTCGACGGCGGTCGCGCGATCGGCCACAACACCGACTGGTCGGGGTTCGCGCGCAGCTTCGACCGAGGCCTCGGCGCCGGTCTCGGCGCAGCGGCCGCCCCCCGGAAGTCGGTGGTGCAGATCGGCGCCGGCGGAGCAGGTGCTGCCGTCGCCTATGCCGTACTCACCACCGGAGTGGCCCACTTCCACCTCGTCGACACCGACACCACCCGGGCCGCCGGACTCGCCGCCACCCTGCGCGCCATGTTCGATGCCGAGATCACCTCCGGTGGAGTCGATTCCGTTGCCGCCGCGCTGGCCGGCGCGGACGGACTGGTGCACGCCACCCCGATCGGGATGGCCCATCACCCCGGCATCGCGGTGGACCCGGCGCTGCTGCGCGCCGACCTCTGGGTCGCCGACGTCGTCTACCGTCCGGCCGTCACCGAGTTGATCGCGTCGGCCCGTGCGGTCGGCGCACGCACCCTGCCGGGCGACGGGATGGCGGTCGGGCAAGCCGTCGACGCGCTGCGGCTGTTCACCGGCATCGAGCCGGACGCCGACCGGATGGCCGCCCACATCGCCGAACTCATCGCCGCCGAGGACCTCGCCGAACGCCGGACCGCCTGAGGACGCCCGTCACAACGCCGAGGGCGCCCGCCAGTTCACCGACAGCGCTGAGCTCAGTCCCGACAGCGCTCGATGAGGCGCTGTCGGCGCCGGGAAGAGCGCTGTCGGCGTCGTGGCGAGCGCCCTCGGCACAGTGAACGAACGATAGAGTTCATGGTGTGACCGATCCCGCACCCCGACGCCGCGACAGCGAACGCACCAAGGCCGACATCGTGAAGGTCGCGACGAAAGAGTTCGCCGACAAGGGGTTTGCGGGTGCGCGGGTCGACGAGATCGCCGCCAAGACCCACACCACCAAGCGGATGATCTACTACTACTACGGCGACAAGGACGGTCTGTACCAAGCCGTCCTCGAGGCGTCCTACGGACGTATCCGGCGCCTCGAGCAGAAGGTCACCCACATCGCCGACGACCCGGTTGCCGCGTTGCGCCACGTCGCCGAGATCACCTTCGACCATCACGACCGCAACCCCGACTTCATCCGCATCGTCGCGGGTGAGAACATCCTGCGGGCGGCGCACCTCAAACATGCGGCAGGCGTTGGGCGGCTGGGTAATCCGGCGCTCGACGTGCTGTCGCGAATCCTCGAGTCGGGTCGTGAGAAAGGGGTGTTCCGCACCGACGTCGATGCCCTCGACGTCCATCTCGCGATCAGCAGTTTCTGCTTCTTCCGGGTGGCCAACCGGTTCTCGTGGAAGACCCTGTTCGACCGCGATCTCGCCGCCACCGACCAACGCGTTCATCAACGACGCATGATCGGCGACATGATCGTCGCCTATCTCACCGACACGTCCACCCCGGACTGAACGGCCTCAATCCCCGCAGCATCCGCCGGAAACCGGCGGCACCGCGTCGCGGACATCACGCGTGACGGCGTTGCGCGCGGACAACTCGTCGGCCGCCGGGTAGTCGACACCCACCAGACAGAGACCACGCGCCTGGGCGACCGGGACCTCGCTGCTGCGCGCGCGCTGCGCCAACAACCCACGGCACCATTCGACATCGCGACGGCCGTCGCCGACGCAGGCGACCGCACCGACGAGCGAGCGCACCATCGACCAGCAGAACGCATCGGCGCTCACCTCGCCGATCAGCACCCCCTCGTCGTCACGGCGCCACGCGAAGCGTTGGAGATCGCGGACCGTGGTGGCGCCTTCCCGGCGACGGCAGAAGGCCGCGAAATCGTTGAGCCCCAGCAGCGTCGAGGACGCTGCGTTCATCGCCTCGACGTCGAGTGGGCGACGCCACGTCGCGGTGGTCCGCGCCCGGGTGGGTTCGGCACCGAAGACCGCATCGGTGAGCCGATACCGGTAGTGGCGACGCAGCGCCGCGAACCGGGCGTCGAAGTGTTCGCTCACCGGGGTGACGGTCTTGACGCGCACATCGTCGGGCAGCATCTTGGCCAGCCGACCGACGAGCAACGCAGGACCGCCGGCCAGACTGCGCGTTTCCAGCGCCGAGGCCGGGATGTCGGCGTGACAGACCTGACCGGTCGCGTGCACGCCCGCGTCGGTGCGTCCGGCGACGGTCAGGCGGATCGGCACACGCAGCACCGTGGTGAGGGTGTCCTCGAGTACCCCGCACACGCTGCGCTGCCCGACCTGACGTGCCCAGCCGGCGAAATCGGTTCCGTCATAACCGATGTCGAAGCGCAGACGAACGAACCCGCCGTCCCCGGAATCGGTGGCGGCGGGGTCGTGCGGCACTGTCCGGCTCAGTCGTCCGACTTCTTCTCGGTCGAGCTGTCGACGTCGGCACCCTGCTCGTCTGCCTCGACGGCGGTCGCGGCGGTCGACTCGTCGTCGACGGCCTCGGCCACAGCCTCGGCGTTGGCCTTCGCGGCGTCGTCGGCGTCGGCCTCCACGGCCTCGACGACGTTGTCGCCCGCAGGCTCGGCAACCGCGGCCTCGGTCTCGTCGAGCTTGGCCTCGGCGGCCTTGCGGGACGCGGCGACGCGGGTGGCGCGGTCGGCCTCGCTGGACGCGGTCGACCCGGTGACGAGTTCGATCACGGCCATCGGGGCGTTGTCACCCTTGCGCGGCAGCGTCTTGATGATGCGGGTGTAGCCGCCGTTGCGATCGGCAAAGCTCGGACCGATCTCTTCGAACAGGACATGCACGATGTCCTTGTCGCGGATCACCTTGAGCACCTCACGACGGTTGGCCAGCTTGCCGGCCTTGGCGTGGGTGATCAGCTTCTCCGCGTACGGCCGCAGGCGCTTGGCCTTGGCCTCGGTGGTGGTGATGCGGCCGTGCTCGAAGAGCGAGGTGGCGAGGTTCGCCAGGATCGCCTTCTGGTGGCTCGCCGACCCGCCGAGGCGGGCACCCTTGGTGGGCTTGGGCATTGTCTTCTCCTAGACGGACTCCCCCATCGCTGAATGGGGAAGTCAGGGTTGGCGTGCAGCGGCTACAGCTGCTCGGTCTCTGCGAAATCCTCACCGGAGTCACCGTCGAACGACACGTCGTCCGACCACGTTCCGGTCGCCGGGTCGTAACCGGCCACCTGCGACGGATCGAAGCTCGCCGGGCTGTCCTTGAGAGCCAGACCCAGGGCGTGCAGCTTCACCTTCACCTCGTCGATCGACTTCTGCCCGAAGTTGCGGATGTCGAGCAGATCCGACTCGGTCCGTGCCACGAGCTCACCGACGGTGTGTACACCCTCGCGCTTGAGGCAGTTGTAGGACCGGACGGTCAGGTCGAGATCCTCGATCGGCAGGCTGAACGAGGCGATGTGATCGGCCTCGGCCGGGCTCGGCCCGATCTCGATGCCCTCGGCCTCGACGTTGAGCTCCCGGGCGAGCCCGAACAGCTCCACCAGGGTCTTGCCCGCCGACGCCAACGCATCACGCGCGCTGATCGAGTTCTTGGTCTCCACATCGAGCACGAGCCGATCGAAGTCGGTGCGCTGCTCGACACGGGTGGCCTCGACCTTGTAGGTGACCTTGAGCACCGGCGAGTAGATCGAGTCGACCGGGATGCGGCCGATCTCGGCACCCGACGCCTTGTTCTGCACGGCCGGCACGTATCCGCGGCCCCGCTCGACGACGAGCTCGATCTCGAGCTTGCCCTTGTCGTTCAGGGTGGCGATGTGCAGATCGGGGTTGTGCACGGTGACACCGGCCGGGGGGACGATGTCGGCGCCGGTGACGGTGCCCGGACCCTGCTTGCGCACGTACATCGTGACCGGCTCGTCCTCTTCGGAGCTGACCACGAGGCCCTTGAGGTTCAGGATGATGTCGGTGACGTCTTCCTTCACCCCGGGGACGGTGGTGAACTCGTGGAGCACACCGTCGATGCGGATGCTGGTGATCGCAGCACCCGGGATCGAGCTGAGCAGGGTACGACGCAGCGAGTTGCCGAGGGTGTAGCCGAAGCCGGGCTCGAGCGGTTCGATGACGAACTTCGACCGGTTGTCGGCGAGGATCTCCTCGGTCAGGGTGGGTCGCTGTGAGATGAGCATTCTGAGATTTCTCCTTGTGGCCGACCGCTATATGACGGCCTAGAAGTGAACCGAACAGCTTGTGCTGCTTGGCAATTACTGATTCGACGGACTACTTGCTGTAGAACTCGACGATGAGCTGTTCCTGCAGCGGAACCTCGATCTGGGCGCGCTCGGGCACGTTGTGCACGAGGATGCGCAGGGTCGAGGGAACCACCTGCAGCCAACCCGGGACCGGACGATCGCCGACGAGCTCCTTGGCGATCTGGAACGGAGTGGTCTGCAGCGACTTCGGCCGGACGTCGATGATGTCGTACTGGCTGACGCGGTAGCTGGGCACATCGACCTTCACACCGTTGACGGTGAAGTGGCCGTGGCTGACCATCTGCCGGGCCTGACGACGCGTGCGGGCGATGCCGGCACGGTAAACGACGTTGTCCAGGCGGGTCTCGAGGAGCTTGAGCAACTCGTCACCGGTCTTACCGGTACGACGGTTGGCTTCCTCGTAGTAGCGACGGAACTGCTTCTCGAGCACGCCGTAGGTGAAGCGAGCCTTCTGCTTCTCCTGCAGCTGCAGGAGGTATTCGCTCTCCTTGATCCGCGAACGGCCGTGCTGGCCGGGCGGATAGGGGCGACGCTCGAACGCCTGGTCGCCTCCGATGAGGTCGACGCGAAGACGACGGGACTTCTTTGTGGCGGGGCCGGTATAACGAGCCATTGTCTATTCTTTCCTTTCCCGCTAGACCCGACGCCGCTTGGGCGGACGGCAACCGTTGTGCGGCTGCGGGGTGACATCGGAGATGGTGCCGACCTCGAGGCCGGCGGCCTGCAGCGACCGGATCGCGGTCTCGCGACCCGAACCCGGTCCCTTGACGAACACGTCGACCTTCTTGACGCCGTGCTCCTGGGCCTTGCGCGCGGCGTTCTCGGCCGCGAGCTGAGCCGCGAACGGGGTGCTCTTGCGCGAGCCCTTGAACCCGACGTGGCCCGACGACGCCCAGCTGATGACGTTGCCGTTGGGGTCGGTGATCGACACGATGGTGTTGTTGAACGTCGACTTGATGTGTGCGTTGCCGTGCGGGACGTTCTTCTTATCGCGACGGCGTGCGCCCTTCTTCGGGCCTGCGCTTCGTGACTTAGGAGGCATTACTTCTTCTTCCCGGCGATGGTCTTCTTCGGGCCCTTGCGAGTACGGGCATTGGTCTTGGTGCGCTGTCCACGGACGGGCAGGCCACGACGGTGACGCAGACCCTGGTAGCAGCCGATCTCGATCTTGCGACGGATGTCGGCCTGGACCTCGCGGCGCAGGTCACCCTCGACCTTCACCGAGGCTTCGATGTATTCACGCAGCTTCGCGACGTCTGCGTCGGTGAGATCCTTGGCGCGCAGGTCCGGGCTGAGCCCGGTTCCGGCCAGGATCTCCTTGGAGGTGGTACGCCCAACTCCATAGATGTAGGTCAGTGCGATCTCCAGCCGCTTCTCGCGGGGGAGATCCACACCAGCAACACGTGCCATGTGGCGGGATTCCTTCACTTCTCAGAGGTCTGCTCCTGGTCCGTCCCGGACTCTTGCCGGGCTCCGGCCTCTGAACCGGAGGTGGGCGCCGACCCGTGTGTCGACGCTGGTGCCAAGAGGGCTTCACAAATCCTGTTCAGCTCTTCTGGTGTATTCAGTTGTCTCTCAAGCGACCCGGAGGGTGGCGAGTGATGATCAGCCCTGACGCTGCTTGTGACGCAGGTTCTCGCAGATCACCATGACCCGACCGTTACGGCGGATCACCTTGCACTTCTCACAGATCGGCTTGACGCTCGGCTGAACCTTCACGTCAATCTCTCCTGTTACTCGCCCGCCGGGCACGGCCGATGGCCGCACCGATGGCGGGTGTGGTTACCCCGGGCCGCACCGGCCCGGGAGGTCTTACTTGTAGCGGTAGACGATGCGCCCACGACCGAGGTCGTAGGGCGAAAGTTCCACGACGACCCGGTCCTCGGGCAGGATGCGGATGTAGTGCTGCCGCATCTTGCCGCTGATGTGGGCGAGCACCTTGTGACCGTTTTCCAGCTCGATGCGAAACATCGCATTCGGCAGGGGTTCGATCACCCGACCCTCGACCTCGATGGCCCCGTCCTTCTTCGCCATGTCCTCCGCGATCCTGTCGCGCGCCCTCATCAGGCGCGTAACCCGGTTGAATTCGTTCCGATCCGTTACTGTGTGGGCACCCCGGGACAGCGTCACCAGATGCCCGTTCCGGTGCTGACCGGAACTCGATACCTCACGCCCCGGCCCGTGCAACCACCTGCGGAGAGACTCCTACGGTGGACACACGAATGCCGGCACGCTTTGCGCACCGCCGTCCTATGCTACGCGAACTGCGGGAACACTCCAAACCGTCGAGAAACCCGGAACCATGGCCGCACGAATCCGGCATCTCGCGCCGACGATGGCACACTATTTGCCATGCGTGCCTTCTTGATCCAGAGCGCTCTCAGCGGCGTGGCCCTGTGGGTGGCGACACTGATCGTGCCCGGCCTGGACTTCGTGTTCCCCGACAACGCGGGCTTCGGCGTCAAATTGGGGATCGTCGTGCTGGTCGCGCTGATCTTCGGCGTGATCAACGCGTTCATCAAACCGATCGTGCAGATCTTCGCGATCCCGCTCTACATCCTCACCCTCGGGCTGATCCACATCGTGATCAACGCGTTCATGCTCGAGATCACCTCGTGGATCACCCACAACACCACGTCCTGGGGCCTACAGGTCGACCACTTCTTCTGGTCTGCGGTACTCGGCGCACTGGTCATCTCGGTGGTGAGCTGGCTGATCTCGATGGTCCTCAAGGAGCCCGTCCGCTGACGCTCCTCCACCAGCTGTCACCGGCCGGCCGGGAAGTCAGGCCCCGGCAGCGATGATCGCGGTCAGCTGCTCGATCGGCGATCCGTCGCCGAGCACCTGGATGGCGACGTGGTCGGCGCCGGCGGCGAGGTGCTCGTCGACCTGCCTGCGGATCGTGGCCGCATCGCCGTGGGCGACCAGCGCATCGATCAGGGCGTCGGAGCCACCGTCGGCGATGTCGTCGTCGGTCCACCCGAGTCGCTTCAGGTTCGACGTGTAGTTGCGCAGGTGCAGGTAAGGCTGGTCGACCGGCGGGCGTCCGACGGCTCGCGCCGCCTCCGGATCGGTGTCGAGAACCACCTTGTGCTCGGGAGCCAGCAACACGCCCTCGCCCAGGGTTTTGCGGGCGATCGCGGTGTGCGCGGGAGGCGTCAGATACGGGTGCGCCCCCAGCGCGCGGTCGGCGGACAGGCGCAACATCTTCGGCCCCAGGGCGGCCAGCACACGCCGCTCGGTCGGCACCTCCTTCTCGTCGAGGACGTCGAGATACTCCCCGACCGCCTCGTACGGCTTCTTGTACTCGGCGGTCGCCTCCGGGTGGCCGGCACCGATGCCGAGATAGAAGCGGCCCGGGAAGTCCTGCTCGAGTTCGTGGAATTCGTCGGCGATCGCGGCGGCGTCGGTGTTCCAGATGTTGACGATGCCGGTGGCCACCGTGATGTTCTCGGTCGCGTCGAGGACCTTGCGGATCGGACCGAGATGTTTGGGCGAACCACCGAGCCAGATCGTGCCGTACCCGAGTTCCTCGATCTGCCGGGACTCCTCGGGCGAGAACCGTCCGAACCATCCCCACACCCCGTGCCGTCCGAATCGCTGGATGTGTGCCGCCTTCTCCGAGCCAGTCATGTCCTGGCCAACCGGAATCGGCGAATGCCTATTCCGGCGTCCCGGCCTCCCATCCGAGACGGGGTACGATCCGAATACTCACCGGAAAGGAGTTCCCTGGTGAAGAGTTTCTGGTGTGGGGCTGTCATTCCCGACTGCGATACGCGTTTTGTCGGCAGCGACGAACCCGACGTGCTCAGGCAGGTGGCCGCCCACGCCGCCGGCCTGCACGGACTCGACCACCTGCCCGCCGCCACCGTCGACCGGGTCCGCCGGTTGATCTCCGACATATCCGAGTGATCAGGCGACGCGCGCAGACCGGCGGACGCGGAAAGCGATTGGTGGGATGCACCACCCTGCGGTGAGCGAGCCGGTCGACGAGCTGGATGCAGCCGTCACTGAGTTGCTCGACGCCGGCCGCGCACCGCGACTGGTCTATCAGCCCATCGTCGACATCGCGCGTCTGCGTGTCGTCGGATACGAGGCACTCAGCCGTTTTCCGGGACCCCTGCAGGCCAGCCCGGACCGGTGGTTCGCGGCGGCGGTACGCGTCGATCGGGCCATCGAGCTGGAAGCGATGGTCGTCGAGAAGGCACTCGCCGCGCGAGTGCAACTGCCGGCCAACTGTTTTCTGACGATCAACGTGGCGCCCGAGGCGCTCGTCTCGACGCCCATCCAGGAATTGTTGCAGCACACCGACCTGACGCGGGTGGTCATCGAACTCACCGAACACTCCGCGGTCCCCGATTACGATGTCGTCCGCCGAGCGGTGGCCCAGGTACGCGACCGCGGCGGTTTCATCGGTGTCGACGACGTCGGCGCCGGGTATGCAAGTCTGTACCGGATTCTGGCGATCCGGCCGGACTTCGTGAAGCTCGATCGTGAACTGATCACCGGCCTTCACAACGACGAGGCCAAGGCCGCGCTCGTCGAGATGTTCGGCGGTTTCACCAGCCGGATGGATTCGTGGATCGTCGCCGAGGGGATCGAGCAACGCGACGAGTTGCATCGGTTGGTGGAGCTCGGCGTCCCTCTGGGTCAGGGGTACCTCCTCGGGCGTCCTGCACCCGAGATGGGTTCTCTCGACCTCGATCCGAGCACCCTCGCCCCGACCATCGACCCGACAGTGACGGCGGCACCGCAGTCCACGGTGGCTCGTCTCGCGCATGCCTGCCAAACCGCACCTCTGGACTCACCCGACGGCACATTGCGTACCGCGCTCTCCGACGGTTCGACTCTTCCGCTGGTCATTCTGCTCGACTCCGGTGGTCGCCCGACACAACTGGCTCAACAGAGCGACCCGACGACGATCGAGCGGCGCGACGTGCTGCGGGTCCTCAACTCCACCGATCAGCGAGAGGCGTTGCGGCGTGCGATGACGCGACCGCGGCCGACCCGGTTCGATCCCCTCGCGTGCTGCGACATGTCCGGAGCGTTCCTCGGCGTCGTGCCAATCGAGCGGCTGATCGAAGCCCTGATCGTGGACTGAGTGGGTGGTGCGTCGGCGGGATCTCACCGGCCGATAGAGGAGTTGCTACATTCCGGCGAGCATGTCGTCGCGCCGCTTGATGATCGACGCTCGCATCTGTGAGGTCAGCAGCGTCGGGGTACCCAGTGCCATCATGTGGCCGCTGTCGTGCGGATTTACGCCGTTGGCCCGCAGGAACGGCTCGGCCCGTTGCGACACACTGCCTTTCACGCCGAACCAGTCGAGAAACTCGGCAACGGTCGTCGTCAGGAGATCCCCGCCGAGGGTGTCGTTGGCGCGCCCGATGATCCAGCCGATGGCTGCCGCCGCCCGATCGGTCGACGCTTTCCGACGAAAGATCGCAGGATCGCGGCGCGCCGCCCGGCCCAGCAATCGCCGCATGGCCGTGCGGTGTTCGACGTCGAAGAAGACCTCCGCGCTCGCATCGCAGCGCTGCCGGATCACCTCGACCACGGGCAGGATGTCCTCGGCAATTCCCGTGACGTCGAACTGTTCGTCGGGCAGCGGCTCGGCGTCGAGGCTCAGCAGCGTCGGGCGTCCGCCGACCCGTTTGTCCAACTCGCGCAGAATGAACTCTTCGAGAGATGACCCACTGGAGTCGAAACCCGGTGGATAATCGGACAGCCCGTCGAGGATCGAGGCATCCTGCCCGAGCGCGGACGCCCGGGCGAGCTGCGCCAGCAGTACGGCGTTCGATGGCCGGTCACGCCGGATCTCCTCCCGGAACTCTGCTTCGCATTCGTCGATCGCGGCGAGGGTGTCGGTGGTGGCGGCCCTGCTGATCCCGCGCTCACCGTGGCAGTAGCGGACGAAGCGGCGCATCAACTCCGGGTACCGCTGAAGCGATTCGACGTCGTCGATGATCTTGCGCGGGATGCGATCGAGCAACATGATCTCGACGACCACCGGACTCCACCGCATGGGATCCGGTGCAGCCATCCACATCAACGGTTCGAGAGCGCTGCGGTGCTCAGCGTCGTCGAGGGGCCGACCGTGGGGCGAGGCGAAGAACGCGTCGGCGAGCTCGGAGTACTCGGCGTCGGTCCACTCGCGCGGTGACGGCGCAGCACCGGCCTCAGGTAACAGCCGCAGCGCCCACTCGACCAGCGGACGGCACATCGGCCACGAGTCGGATTCGGCCGGCGGGAAAGTCATCCGACCGATCTTCATCGCCTCCTCGAGGGTCGCCCGAGCGGTACCCGCGTCGACGGGATCGCACACCACCGTGGTCATCGCTGAGGATGCGCTCTCCCGGAAATGCGCGAGCAAGTCCTCCACCGGCGCCGGAACGACGAAGGCATCCTTCACGATCGAACCCATGTTGTGGTCGACGTACACCAGGAATGAGAGCTCGTGTTCCGGCGGCCACCCGATAGTGAAGATGTAGGACTCGCCATCGCTCAGTTCGTCGCCGACGACATAGACCTCGGAGACCACACGTGCCTCGCCGAACGTGCCGAGCCACGCCGGCATGGGCTGGCGACGACCGGCCAGCGTGCGCGTGATGCGCGCCGCGAGGAGCTCGTCAGCCTGGAGTTCATCGGCAAGTAGTTCCCGGAATACCGTCAGTGCGGCTGTAGTCTCGGCGAAGGAGATCTCCACGAAGGACTCGATCAGCGTGTCGCGCGTGGCCCGATCTTCCCGGTCGGCGAGCGGATGCGGTTCGGGATCGGTGGCCTCAAGCAGCGTACTGAGGGTGACCAGCATGTCGATCGGTTCACCGGTCCGCAGCGCGAGCCGGATGCTCTGGATGAGCGGCTGCTCGTCCGCCCCTGGCATCGGTCTACCGCCGCGCCCGCCGCCCTTTGCCGAGCGCACCGGCTGCAGATGCCTACGCTTGGGATCCTTCTTCTTGCCTCGCGATCGCTTACCCATCACGGGCAGCGTACTGGCAAGCGGTCGCCGTCGTCAGGTGCTGGTGGTGCGGAGTCGACCGGGGACTATCGGTGATGGCAGGCTGTGCCCATGCGTGCTGTCATCCAGCGGGTCACCGAGGCCTCGGTCGTCGTCGACGGGAACGTCGTGGGGGAGCTCGTCATCGCACCCGGTGGCCACGGTCTGGTAGCCCTGATCGGCGTCACGCACGACGACACCGAGGCCGACGCCACCAAGTTGGCCGACAAGATCTGGCGTCTGCGGATCCTCGACGGCGAGGCCACGGGCGGGGCGCCGGCGGAGGTGTCGGCTGCCGACGTCGACGCACCGATCCTGGTGATCAGCCAGTTCACGCTGTACGCCAACACCGCCAAGGGTCGACGCCCTTCGTGGAACGCGGCGGCGCCGGGGGCGGTCGCCGAGCCCCTCGTCGATGCGGTCGTCGACGCCCTGCGGGCCGCAGGGGCGACGGTGGCCACCGGGCGTTTCGGCGCGCACATGAGCGTACGCCTGATCAACGATGGCCCGGTCACCATCATCGTGGCGACCTGACACCGGTAGCTTCGAGGTCATGGGACGTATCACCGCACGTCGCCGGGTGATCCGCGTCCGGCGCGGCGAACCCACGGCCCGCGCCGACGTGCTGGCCGTCGAGGAACCACTGGAGATCCGAATCGGCGGGCGGGCACTGGTCGTCACCATGCGCACGCCCGGCCACGACGTCGAGCTCGCGACCGGCTTCCTGGTGTCGGAAGGGCTGATCGCCCGCGCCGAGGACCTGGTCACGGCCCGCTACTGTGCAGGCGCCCAGGCCCCCGGCGAACCCAACAGCTACAACATCCTCGACCTCGCCCTGGCCGACGGGATCGGTGCGCCCGACGCCGTGCCCGCCCGACGCTTCACGATGAGCAGTGCCTGCGGAGTCTGCGGCAAGGACAGCATCGACGCGGTGACGACGGCGTCGCGATTCATCGTCGATGACGACCCGCTGGCCCTCGACGCCGGCACGGTTCTCGCACTCCCCGACCGTCTCCGTGAGGGGCAGAAGGCATTCGACCGGACCGGCGGCATCCACGCCGCAGGCCTGTTCGACGGCACCACCGGCGAGATGCTGGTGATCCGAGAGGACATCGGCCGCCACAACGCCGTCGACAAGGTCGTGGGCTGGGCCCTGGCCCAGGATCGACTTCCGTTGCGGGGCACCGTGCTTCAGGTCTCGGGGCGGGCCAGCTTCGAGCTCGTGCAGAAGGCGGCGATGGCCGGCATCCCGATGCTCTCGGCGGTGTCCGCGCCGTCCTCCCTTGCCGCGGACCTCGCCGAACGGCAGGGGATGACGCTGGCGGGGTTCGTGCGCGGTGATTCCCTGGTGCTCTACAGCCGGCCCGACCGCGTTCTGGGCTCACCGGCCCGGTGAGCCACCCACGACCCTGCTTCCGACACCGCCGCTCTCACACCCGCTCCCCCGTCTGTCCGTCGAACCAGTGCACCTCGTCGGCGACGGGCAGCAGACCGATCTCGTCACCGACGGTGAACATCTGCCGGTGATCGGCACGCACCACCACCCGCCCGTCGCGCACCGGCAGACCGGCTGCGCTGTAGACAAATTGCTCGGCGCCGAGTTCTTCGACCAGTTCGACCCGTGCAGTCACCGACCGCGGTGTCCCGGCCGCGACCAGCTCCCAGGATTCGGCGCGCATCCCGACCACCGCCTTCCCCGGCACCGCCCGCGGCGCCGGCAGGTCGGCACCACCGAGATCGACGTGCCCGTCGTGCACCTCGACGTCGATCAGACACATCTGTGGCGTGCCCATGAAACCGGCGACGAAGACATTGGCCGGATGCCGATAGATCTCCCGCGGCGTCCCGACCTGTTGCAGCACACCGCGATCGAGGACCGCCACCCGATCGCCCATGGTCATCGCCTCGACCTGATCATGGGTGACGTAGAGCGTGGTGGTGTCCAGCTTGCGCTGCAGCGCGGCGATTTGCGCACGTGTGCTCACACGCAGCTTCGCGTCGAGATTCGACAGTGGTTCATCCATGCAGAACACCTTGGGGTGCCGGACGATCGCCCGACCCATCGCGACCCGTTGACGTTGCCCGCCGGACAGTTTCGCGGGTTTGCGGTCGAGCAGCGCGTCGAGCTCGAGCATCGCCGCCACCTCGTTGACCCGGACGGCGGTGTCGGCCTTGCTCATCCCGGCGTTGCGCAAGGCGAAACCCATGTTGTCGGCGACCGTCATGTTCGGGTACAGCGCATAATTCTGGAACACCATCGCCACGTCACGGGACTTCGGCGGCAGACCGACGACATCGGCGTCGTCGATGAGAATGGCGCCCGATTCCACCGACTCGAGGCCGGCGACCATGCGCAGGCTCGTCGACTTGCCACAACCCGACGGGCCGACGAGCACCATGAACTCGCCGTCGGCGATCTCGAGGTCAAGGGCATCGACGGCGGGCGAACCGTCGCCGAATCGCTTGGTGGCCTTGGCGTAGGTGACCGAAGCCATTACTTGGGCAGCTTCGGCTGGATCTGGGTGGTGTAGATCTGCTCGATCTGCTTCTGCGTATCGGCCATCGTCGCGGCGACGTCGGCGTTCTGCAGACCGATCTTCTCGAAACCGGTGCCGATGATCTTGTCGCCGCCGGGAATGAACACCCGAGCGTAGTTCTGCGGCTTGGTCTTCGGCAGTTGTTCGATCGCAGTCCGGAAGTTGGGGTTCTTGTCCAGGAATGCGGTCATCGACGGCGCGGTGACCGCCGCCTTGCGCACCGGCATGTAACCGACGTTCTGCGAGAAGTAGGCCGTGTTGTCGGTGTTGGTGATGAAGTCGATGAACTTCAGCGCGTTGACCTTGCGCTCGTCGGAATTGCGGGCCGGGATGGCCAGTCCCGCACCCCCGGTCGGACAACCGATCGTGCCGTCCGGGGCCGGAAGGAACGCCGTCGAGAACCGGAATTTCGCATCCGAGGTGATGCCCGAGAGGTCACCGGTGGAGGCGACCGTCGAGGCGAGGAGTCCCGCGCTGAAATCACCGGCGATGTCGTTGGAGATCTTCGCGTACCGGTCCTTGTTGATCGTGTCGCTCAGATACTGGGCAGCGGCAACGGTTTTCGGGTCGGTGAAGGTCATCGTCCAGTCGTCGGAGTAGGCCCCACCGAAAGTCCAGGTGGGGCCTTGGAAGGTCCAGCCCAGGTAGTCCACGGCGTTGCCCCACCCGTGCGCCGACTTGCCCGAGCCCACCACCGACTGGATGCGCGGACCCCACTCGGCGAACTCCTGCCACGACGCCGGACCGCGGGCGGGCAGCCCGGCCTGGCTCCACACATCGGCGTTGTAGTAGAACAGCGGGGTCGACCGCGCGTACGGCAGCGCCCACGTCTTGTTGTTCCACTTGTAGTCGCCGACAAGGGAATCGACGTAGCCCGACGGATCGACGCCAGCCTTGCCGAAGAGGTCGTCGAGCGGTGCGATCGCACCGATCAGGGCGAAGTTGAACCACCACACATCGCTGAGGATGATGATGTCGGGCAGTGCGCCGCCCGACAGTGCGGCGTTGAACTTCTGCGCCGCCTCCTCGTAGTTCTTTCCCGCATCGATCAACTGCACCTTGATGCCCGGGTTGGCCGCCTCGAACTGCTTGATGAGTTCCTTCTCGACGTCGGTCGACTTGCCGGGATGGTTCGACCAGAAGGTCAGGTTGTTGGGATCACCGTCATTGCTCGAGCCGCCACCCGAGCCGGCACATGCAGCGAGGGCGGCCGCAGCGGCCACGGTCAGTCCGGCGCCGAGGAATCCACGGCGGGTCAAGTCGGTCATGCGCATTCTCCTGGATGTGTGATGAGTGATGAGAGTGGGTCGGGATGGTCAAACAGGTGGGGCCACAACGGTGTACGCGATCACCCCTTGACCGCACCGGAGGTCAGGCCCTTGATCATGTGGCGTTGGAGTGCGAGAAAGACGATCAGCATCGGCAGCATCGCCAGGACCGTCGCGGCCATCACCGGTCCCCAGTTGGTGACGCCGTCGTTGTTCTGCAGCTGCGTCAGTCCCACCGGCAGTGTCGCCACGCTGTAGTCGTCGGCCATCAAGAACGGCCACAGGTATTCGTTCCATTCGTTGACGAGGGTGATGAGGGCGAACGCCACCATCGTCGGAATCGACAACGGCAACACCACACGCACGAGCAACCGGATGTGCCCGGCGCCGTCCATGCGGGCGGCCTCGATGATCTCCGGTGGGATCGACAGAAAGTGGTTGCGCATCAAGAAGGTTCCGAACGCGACCCCGGCCAGCGGCACGATGATCCCGGCGAAGGTGTTGCGGAAACCGAGTTGGGCGACCAGCGAGTAGTTGGTGATGACGGTGATCTGATTTGGCACCATCAGCGCCGCGATGATCACCAGGAACACGAGGTTCTTGCCCGGGAATCGCAAGAAGACCAGACCGTAGGCGCTGAGCACGCCGAGCACGAACTTGATGACACCGAGGATCAGCGTGACGATCAGCGAGTTGCGCAGGAACTGCCAGAACGGCACCGAGGTGGTGGCCTCCCGGTAGTTCTCGGGATGCCACGTCGAGGGCCACCACACCGCGGGCTGTACGTAGATCTCGGATCGATCCTTGAAGGAGGTCAACACGATCCACGCCAGGGGCACCACGACGACGGCCAACGCGACGAGCATCGCGAGATAACCCAGCACCTGCACCGTCCGCCGACGCCTGCGCGCACGTACGGCAATCCGTCCGCGCTCGTCGGAGACGATCGCCCCGCCGCGTCGGTGCGCGTCCGCAACCGGTGTGTCCGTGGTCGAGGTCATCGTGCGCCTCGATCCATCAGCCGTACCTGGGCGACGGTGACCACGAGCAGGATCAGGAACATGATGGTGGCGACGGTCGCACCGTACCCGGCGCGGAAGTTGCGGAAGGTCTCCTCGTAGACCTGGTAGACCATCGTCGTCGTGCCGTTACCCAGGGGACCACCGCGGGTCATCACGTTGATGATGTCGAAGACCTGTAATGAGTTGAGCAACACGGTGATCGAAAGGAAGAACGTCGTCGGACGCAGCTGCGGCAGGAGCACCTTGCGGAAATGTGTCCAGCCCGAGGCGCCGTCGACGGCTGCCGCCTCGTCGAGATCTGCCCGTTTACCCTGTAGCGCAGCGAGATAGATCACGAACGCGTATCCGAGGTTCTTCCACACGTAGGTGACGGTGATCATGAACAGCGCCCAGTGGGGTTGCTGATAGAAGTCCGGCGCCGACCCCAGTCCGAGCCGATGCATCAGGTCGTTGATCAGGCCGAAATTCGGGTCGAACACGAACTGGAAGGCGATGCCGACCGCCGCGCCCGACAGCACGAACGGGGCAAAAACCACCGACCGCACCAGGTTTCGGCCCTTGAGCTGCCGATCGAGCAGTAACGCCAGCGCCAGTCCGAGGGCCATGCTGCCGACGACCGCGACGACGGTGAACACCACCGTGTTCACGACGATGGTCGCGGTGTCCTCACGGGTGAACCATTCGCGATAGTTCGCGAGGCCGATGAACGTCGAGCCGGGCGAGGAGATGTTCCAGTCGTAGAACGACATCCGGATGTTCTCGATCAGCGGCCGATAGGTGAACACCGCCAGCAGAACGAGATTGGGGCCCACGATGGCAAGGAACAGGGCATAGGACTTCCACGGCCGACGCCGGCCCGCGCGGGGCAGCACATGTTCGTTCACCGATGGCACCCGGCGAGTATTCAGCCGGCGCCTGACCGGACGCGAACGGCTGCGTTGAGCGCCGGTGAGCGATACGTGTCCGGCAGGTGTCGCCGCCTGAATCGGATACGGCGCGTCGCCGCGGTCAGCTGGGCCGAAAGATCAGGACGGTCGGTTGGTGAGGATTCGCGGCCCGTCGGCGGTGACCGCCACGGTGTGCTCCCAATGTGCGGCACGCGAGCCGTCGTCGGTGACGACCGTCCAGTCGTCGTCGAGAACGCTTGTCTCGGTCGTGCCCAGGGTGAGCATCGGCTCGATCGCGAGGGTCGACCCGACGACGAGCAGGGGGCCCGAGCCGGGCGCACCCTCATTGGCCAGGAACGGTTCCATGTGCATCTCACGACCGATACCGTGACCGCCATAGCCGTCGACGATCCCGAACGCACGATCGAACTTTCGCTCGGCGTCGTGGGTGCCGGTCTCGATGGCGTGCGAGATGTCGGTGAGGCGTGCGCCGTCGATCATGGCGGCGATCCCGGCCTCCATCGACAGCCGGGTTGCCTCGGAGAGCTCGGCATCGGCCTGCGACAGTTCACCGACCCCGAAGGTCCAGGCCGAATCCCCGTGCCAGCCATCGAGAATGGCACCGCAATCGATCGAGACCAGATCGCCCTCGGCGAGAATGACAGTGCTCGACGGGATTCCGTGCACCACCACGTCGTTGACCGACGAGCAGATCGATCCCGGGAATCCGTGGTAGCCCTTGAACGACGGCACCGCCCCGGCCTGACGGATCACGGTCTCGGCGACCTCGTCGAGTTCGAGGGTGCTCACCCCGGGCGCTGCCGCCGCGCGCACGGCAACGAGCGCGGCACCCACGACGGCACCGGCGGCTTCCATCGCGTCGAGTTCCCCGGCGCCGGAAAATACTTGTGTCGGTGGACGTCAGGAGACGCCGGCACCGAGTGCGCTCAGCACCCGCTGATGCACGTCCTGGATGTCGCCGACCGCGTCGATCGTCTTCACCTGATCGCCGTAGTAGTCCAGCAGCGGCGCGGTCTCCTTCTGATACACCGACATCCGATTGCGGATGACCTCTTCGGTGTCATCGGCACGGCCACGGGCCAGCATGCGCTCGACGACGACGTCGGGGTCGACCACGAACGACAGCACCGCATCCAGCGAGGAATCGAGACCGTCGAGGATCTCGGCTAGGGCGTCGGCCTGCTCGGTCGACCGCGGGAATCCGTCGAGGATGAATCCCTTCGACGCATCCGGCTCGCCGACCCGGGCGCGCACCATGTCTACGGTGATCTCCGAGGGCACGAGGTCACCGGCGTCGAGATACCGCTTGGCTTCGATGCCCACGGCGGTGCCCTGTGAGATGTTGGCGCGGAACAGATCACCGGTGGAGATGTGCGGGATGCCGAGCGATTCGCTCAACAGTTCCGCCTGGGTACCTTTGCCTGCTCCGGGGGGGCCGAGAATGACAAGTCTCACTTCAGGAATCCTTCGTACTTGCGTTGCATCAATTGACTGTTGACCTGCTTCATCGTGTCCAGTCCCACGCCGACCATGATCAACACGGCCGTGCCCCCAAATGGCAGGTTCTGAACACCACCACTGTTCCCGATCTCCAGGAACAGGTTCGGCAGTACCGCGATGATACCCAGGTAGATCGAACCCGGCAGGGTGATGCGACTGAGCACATACCCGAGGTAGTCCGCGGTCGGTTGCCCCGGGCGGATACCCGGGATGAAGCCACCGTACTTCTTCATGTCATCGGCACGTTCCTCCGGATTGAAGGTCACCGCCACGTAGAAGTACGTGAAGAAGATGATCATCAGGAAGTACACGATGATGTAGACGTAGTTGCTCGGGTCGGCGAGATAGGTGCTGACCCAACGCTGCCAGCCCGACGGCGCCTCCGACGAGCTCTGCGTGAGCTGCACGATGAGCTGCGGCAGATAAAGCAGTGACGAGGCGAAGATGACCGGGATGACGCCGGCCTGGTTGACCTTGAGCGGCAGGTAGGTCGACGACCCGCCGTACATCTTGCGGCCCACCATGCGCTTGGCGTACTGCACCGGGATGCGCCGCTGGCCCTGCTCGATGAAGACCACACCGGCGACGATGATGAGCACCGCGACCACGACGAGCCCGAAGACCAGGCCGCCTCGGCTGGTGAGGATCGTGCGTCCCTCGGCGGGGATACGGGCGGCGATGCCCGCGAAGATCAGTAGCGACATGCCGTTGCCGATGCCGCGTTCGGTGATCAGCTCACCGAACCACATCACCAGGCAGGCGCCTGCGGTCATCACCAGGACGATGATCGTCAGGCCCAGGATCGACTTGTCGTTGAGGATGTTGTCGCCGCAACTCGAGGGCAGCAGGTTGCCGCGCACGGCGAGTGCCACGATGCCGGTGGACTGCAGCAACGCCAGCGCGACCGTCAGGTAGCGGGTGTACTGCGTCATCTTGGCCTGACCCGACTGGCCCTCCTTGCGGAGCTGCTCGAAGCGCGGGATGACCACCGTCAGCAACTGCACGATGATGCTGGCCGTGATGTAGGGCATGATGCCGATCGCGAACACCGACAGCTGCAGCAGTGCGCCGCCGGAGAACAAGTTGATCAGCGAATAGACCTGGTTGCCGCCACCACTGTTGATGGTGTCGATGCACTTGTGCACCTCGACGTAGTTCACGCCCGGTGAGGGAACCGTCGCCCCCAGGCGATACAGCACGATGATGCCGATGACGAAGAGGATCTTCTTCCTCAGATCGGGCGTCCTGAAGGCCGCGATGAGGGGGGAGAGCACTAATTCCTCCTAGAACGACCACGCGTCATCTTGCACCGGGTGTCCGGCTCACGTGCTCGGCAATCGACATTGATCAGTGGTTGCGGGGCAACAACGGTGAAACTCTAACAGCCGCTCGCCCGCGGCCCGTCCGACGTCTGGTGTGACGTCGTCGGCCGGGCACGGCCGTCGCGGCCGCCACCTTCCGATGGCGGCCGACGCTCGGACGTCATCCCCCCGGGCGCCGGTGACCACAATAGACGTCGTGGTCGGCCGGGTGCCCCGACGCCGAGGTCCGCAGCGGCGACGACGCGGTGTCGCATCCGCTACGGACCTCGGCTACCTGCATTTTTTCTTACTGCTCGGTCGCGCTGCCACCGGCAGCGGCGATCTTCTCCTTGGCCGATGCGGTGAATTTGTCGGCGGTGACGTTGACCGCCACACCGAGTTCACCGTCGCCGAGGACCTTCACGAGCTTGTTCTTGCGGACGGCTCCGGCGGCGACGAGCTCGTCGACGCCGATGGTGCCGCCCTGCGGGAACAGACGGGCGATGTCGCCGACGTTGACGACCTGATACTCGATCCGGTTGCGGTTGGTGAAGCCCTTGAGCTTCGGCAGCCGCATGTGGATCGGCATCTGGCCACCCTCGAAGGCGGCGGGCACGTTCTTGCGTGCCTTGGTGCCCTTGGTGCCGCGGCCGGCGGTCTTGCCCTTGGAGCCCTCGCCGCGACCCACACGGGTCTTGTCGGTCTTCGCGCCCGGAGCGGGGCGAAGATGGTGGAGCTTGATGGTCATGACTTAACCTCTTCGACTGTCACGAGGTGCGAAACCACGTTGATCAGACCGCGGTTGATCGGGGTGTCCTCGCGGGTGACCGACTTGCGGATGCCCTTGAGGCCGAGCGTCCGCAGGCTGTCACGCTGGTTCTTCTTGGTACCGATGGTGCCCTTGACCTGGGTGATCTTCAGCTGTGCCATCTCTCTCACACTCCCTGGCCGGCACGGGCGCGGAGCATACCGGCCGGTGCCACGTCTTCGATGGGGAGACCACGACGAGCCGCGACCTCTTCCGGACGCTGCAGCATCTTCAGGGCGGCCACGGTGGCGTGGACGACGTTGATCGCGTTGTCCGAGCCGAGGCTCTTGGCGAGCACGTCATGGACGCCCGCGCACTCGAGCACGGCACGCACCGCGCCACCGGCGATCACACCGGTACCGGGGCTGGCCGGACGCAGCATCACGACACCGGCGGCGGCCTCACCCTGAACCGGGTGGGTCACGGTGCCACCGATCAGCGGCACGCGGAAGAAGTTCTTGCGAGCCTCTTCGACGCCCTTCTGGATCGCGGCCGGGACTTCCTTGGCCTTGCCGTAGCCGACACCGACCATGCCCTGGCCGTCGCCGACCACCACGAGAGCGGTGAAGGAGAACCGGCGGCCACCCTTGACCACCTTGGAGACACGGTTGATCGCGACGACCCGCTCGAGCTGGTTGCGGTCGTTGTCGCGGCCACCGCGGTCACCGCCGCGACGGTCACGGCCGCCCCGGCGATCGTTGCGGTCTCCGCTTGCGTTGTTGTTGTTGTCGTTTCCGGCGGGTCCGTTTCCGCCGTCACGCTGACGTCCGGGCATCAGAGGATCCCTCCGGTCTTGGTTTGGGTACGTGTGGTCATCATCAGAACTGCAGGCCTCCCTCACGGGCGGCGTCGGCGAGCGCGGCGATCCGGCCGTGGTAGTCCTTGCCACCACGGTCGAACACGACGGCGTCGATGCCGGCGGCCTTGGCGCGCTCGGCGATCAGCTCGCCGACCTTGCGGGCCTGGGCGGACTTGTCGCCACCGGCCGCGCGGACGTCGGCCTCGATGGTCGACGCCGCGGCCAGCGTGTGGCCGGCGAGGTCGTCGATCAGCTGCACGTGGATGTGGCGGCTGCTGCGCTTGACCGCGAGACGCGGACGCACCGGCGTGCCGGCGACCTTCTTGCGCAGGCGGAAGTGACGACGGTTGGTCGCGGTGCGACGGCGGGTCGACACATCCTTGCCGAGGGGCTTGCGGACTGTCTTGGCTGCTGTATCACTCATGGCTTACTTACCCGTCTTTCCGACCTTGCGACGGATCTGCTCGCCTTCGTAGCGAATGCCCTTGCCCTTGTACGGGTCCGGGCGACGCAGGCGGCGGATGTTCGCCGAGATCTGGCCGACTTGCTGCTTGTCGATACCCGACACCGAGAACTTGGTGGGCGACTCGACGGCAAAGGTGATGCCCTCGGGAGCCTCGATCGGCACGGGATGGCTGTAACCGAGCGCGAACTCGAGGTCCTTGCCCTTGGCCTGGACGCGGTAGCCGACACCGAAGATTTCCATCTTGTTGGTGTAGCCCTTGGTCACGCCCTCCACGAGGTTGGCGACCAGCGAGCGGTTCAGGCCGTGCAGGGCACGGTTGCGGCGCTCGTCGTTGGGCCGGGTGACCACGATGGTGGCGTCTTCCTGCGCGACGGTGATCGGCGCGGTGACGGTGTGGCTGAGTTCGCCCTTGGGTCCCTTGACGGTGATGGTCTGGCCGTCGATGGAGACGGTGACGCCCGCGGGGATCTCGATCGGGTTCTTACCGATACGCGACATGTTTGTGTACCTCCCCTTACCAGACGTAGGCGAGGACTTCGCCGCCCACGCCCTGGTTGGCTGCCTGGCGATCGGTGAGCAGACCGGACGACGTGGAGATGATGGCCACGCCGAGGCCACCCAGGACCTTGGGCAGGTTGGTGGACTTGGCATACACCCGCAGACCCGGCTTGGACACGCGGCGCAGACCGGCGATGCTGCGCTCCCGCGAGGGGCCGTACTTGAGGGCGACGACGAGGTTCTTGCCGACCTCCGCATCTTCGGTGCGGTAGTCGGTGATGTAGCCCTCACGCTTGAGGATCTCGGCGATGTTCACCTTGATCTTCGACGAGGGAAGAGTCACCTCGTCGTGGAACGCCGAATTGGCGTTACGCAGACGTGTCAAGAAGTCTGCGATCGGGTCAGTCATGGTCATGGTTGACCGTCAACCTTTCTCGTAGCGGTTCCCATACAGCGCCGGTCAGCGATGTGACTCCAGAGGATCGCTCCCCTGACCTGCGGTGGGCCTTCCACGAAGTGGATAGTTGTTATCTGTTCTCGTCGCCGATGCCCTTGGCTTTTCACCAGCACCGGAGACTGTTCAGTTGTGGTCCACACGCGTACGTGTGGTGAGTCCCTGGCACCTGAGGTGCACAGGCAACCGGTCTAGTGTAGAGAATTCGCTGGCCAGACCCAAATCGCCGCCGGCAGCGCCGTCTCCACCGCGACAGCGCCCGTCCCCACCGCGACAGCGCCCCTGTCCACCGCGACAGCGCCCGTCTCCACCGCGACAGCGCTCAGGGCGTGAGTGAGAAGTCGTATCGCGAGGTCGGCACGACGTCGAGTTCCCGGTCGGCGCCGAAGCGCGCGACGCTGGCCAGCATGGCGGTCAGCCGCCGCTGCAGTTCTTCGTCGTCGCCATCGCTGCCATAGAACGCGTGGGGATCGGAGATGGCCGCCATCGGGAACAGCTCTTCGACGATGCCGGTCACCCGCACATCTCCTCGGTCACCGGAATCCGTTGTCAGACAACGCTCGACGATGTTCTGGTAGTAGCCGAAAGTCGCCTGGGTGTCGATGGCCACCTGTGTGTGCTCATCGAGCCAGATCCGCAACCATTCGTCATAGGCGAGATCCTGCGGCCGTCGCAGGAGGGCGATATTGGCCAGTGCGTCGACGCGCGTGCCGTCGGCGGTCGGCGTCGGGTCGAGCGGCGCACGGGTCTGCACCTCCCACGCCGCGAAGCTGTCCACATGTGCGTCGATGCTCTCGAGCGCTGCGGCGGCATCAGGGGCCCACACGCTGATCACCGCATCGATCGGCGGGTCGAAGGTGGAGATCCGCATCGCCCCCTGCACCGCGTCGTCGGAGATGTTGATCTGGAGACGTCGGACTCCCGCGGACGCGCAGTCGGCTCGAAATGTCGGGGTCAGTAGCTGCCCGCTCCCCCAGACCACCACCATCACCTTTCGATCCCCGAGACGCCGGCTCATGTCGGTGAGGGTAGCGGCGCCGAAGCCGCCGGCGGTCGAGATCGGCTCGACCGACCGGATGACCATCGGCCCCGTGCGGCGGGTTCGGCGTTAGTCTGCCGAAGTGAACTGGGAAGTGTTGTCATGCGGCCTGCGCGGTCACGAGACCTATCGCCCCGACGAGTCCGAACTCGCCGATCGCCTGCACGTCGACAGCGCCGCCGGCCAGGCGTGGCGGTGTCTGCGATGCGGCGACTTCGCCGTGGGTGAGCCCCGACGCAGCGGTCCCGCCGACCACGCACCCGAGGTTCCACGCGGCGCGCTGCTGCGCGACCTGATCATCATGCGGGTGCTGGCCGTCGAGCGGCTGCTCCGCGGCCTGTTCCTGGTGCTCGCGGGGGTCTTCGTCATCGAGCTACGCCACAGCCAGCAGACCCTGCAGGAGAAGTTCGACGCCGAGCTGCCCTTGTTGCGGCCGATCGCCGACCAAATCGGCTGGAACATCGACGATTCCAAGGTCGTCAGCTGGATCGAGAAGGCGACGACGCTCTCGAGCACGACGATCGTCCTTGTCGGATGCGCCCTGCTCGCTTATGGCGCAAGCCAATTCGTCGAGGCTTTCGGTTTGTGGTTCGCCAAACGATGGGGCGAGTACTTTGCGGTGATCGTCACCAGCATCTTCATCCCGCTCGAGGTCTACGAACTCGTCGAGCGTGTGACGGTGTTCAAGGTGCTGTTGCTCGCCGTCAACGTGGCCGCGGTCATCTGGCTGATCTGGAGCAAACGCCTGTTCGGGGTGCGCGGCGGCGGGGAGGCCTACCACGCCCAGCACAGCGCCGAGAGTCTGCTGACGGTCGAGCGGGCAGCCGTCGCCGACGGACACTGATCCACAGCCGCCGAAAGGCACGATCCACAGTTCCCTCGCGGTTGGTTCCGAACCCGGCCCCCGGGTGCAAGAGTGAAGGCATGGACACCAGCCACCTGACCTCGCTCGTCGACCAACTGATCGGGACCGCCCACCGCAGCCGCAGCGGCCGGGCGGCGCAGACCCTGCACGGCGACTCCTCACATCGGCTTCGGCACACCGTCATCGCCCTGGTGGCCGGGCGTGAACTGGCCGAACACGAGAGCCCCGCGGAGGGCAGCGTGCAGGTGCTGCACGGCCGGGTGACCATCACCGCCGGCGACGATGTCTGGAAGGGGCGTCGGGGCGATCTGGTGATGCTGCCCGACGCGCGGCACAGGCTGTCGGCACAACAGGATTCGGCGATTCTGCTGACGGTGATCACGGGGTAGGGCTTTCGGGTCGCTGGAGAGACCCAACACACCTAACTACACTCCACTTCGCTCAGGTGGTGCCTTACCTCCCGATGACACCCGGCGGCGAAGACGAAAGCGTGCTGATCGTAGCTGTAGATCGCTCCGTGAACTCAAATGGAACTCGGGGCCTGAAGACCGGGAGCACGCGGGTGAGCGGTAACACGTCCACCCAGTTCTTTGGACCTCAATGAAACCTGGCCATGAAGGCCCGGGAGCACCGGCCCATCGACCTGCGCAACATGCGGAACCTGCTCGCTGCAATGGAACCCGGCCGTGAAGACCGGGAGCACCGGGGTGTCGAGAGCTCCTTGGCCTCGGACGTCAGAACGCTGCAATGGAACCCGGCCGTGAAGACCGGGAGCACGACACCTCCCAGCAGGCGGTGTTCACCGCGCCCGGGACGCTGCAATGGAACCCGGCCGTGAAGACCGGGAGCACCCCGCACGCTCGATGAAACCCTTGGCCTTCTTGATCTCGCTGCAATGGAACCCGGCCGTGGAGACCGGGAGCACGAAGGTCACCGAACTCGACGGAGCGATCCAGATCGAGCTGCAATGGAACCCGGCCGTGAAGACCGGGAGCACGTCCACCGTGCCGTCGTTGGCGACCATCGCACCCGCGCTGCAATGGAACCCGGCCGTGAAGACCGGGAGCACGACGGGGTGAGCCCGTCATCGAACGATTCGCAACCCCCGGGCTGCAATGGAACCCGGCCGTGAAGACCGGGAGCACCACACCGCGCCCGCGACTACCCAGCGCCGAATCGGCGCTGCAATTGAACCCGGCCGTGAAGACCGGGAGCACGTGTTGCCGACACCCGGGACTGTGCCGCCGGCCCAGCTGCAATGGAACCCGGCCGTGAAGACCGGGAGCACACAGCGCGTCCGCACCGATCCCGCCGAGCTGTTGGCCGCTGCAATGGAACCCGGCCGTGAAGACCGGGAGCACTTCTCGCCACAGCCAGCAACTTGTTGATCTCGCGGATACGGCTGCAATGGAACCCGGCCGTGAAGACCGGGAGCACGCGCCAATGGTGGGCCGAGCAGCCGCAACGAATCTCAGCTGCAATGGAACCCGGCCGTGAAGACCGGGAGCACTCGAACACCTGCCGTCTCGTTGCCCGGCGAGCCGCCCGCTGCAATGGAACCCGGCCGTGAAGACCGGGAGCACTTGGTGCCGTCGGGGGTGTAGTGAATCCCGTCGGGGTCGCTGCAATGGAACCCGGCCGTGAAGACCGGGAGCACCCGCGCGGCTGGAAACACGGCGACCGCATCTCGCAGACGCTGCAATGGAACCCGGCCGTGAAGACCGGGAGCACCCCGGCGTGAGCGCGACTACTTCTTCGGGCAGCTCGAGCTGCAATGGAACCCGGCCGTGAAGACCGGGAGCACGAGGTCGGGTCGATCGGTGGTGCAATCGACACCCTTCTGCTGCAATGGAACCCGGCCGTGAAGACCGGGAGCACTTCTTTCAGTTCATGTTCCGTGTTTGTCATGTATCCGCTGCAATGGAACCCGGCCGTGAAGACCGGGAGCACCCGCGCCAGACGGGTCCCATTCGAGCGAGCCGAACTGGCTGCAATGGAACCCGGCCGTGAAGACCGGGAGCACCTGGTCGAAGATGTCCTCGCCGTCCTCGTCGCAGACGGTGCTGCAATGGAACCCGGCCGTGAAGACCGGGAGCACCCGACGGCACCAGCGTGGGGCTGTTCCAGCAGCAGCAGCTGCAATGGAACCCGGCCGTGAAGACCGGGAGCACCCTGCCGCCAGCGGCGCCGTCGCGCTCAACATGAGCCAGCTGCAATGGAACCCGGCCGTGAAGACCGGGAGCACGAGCGCCCGTAAGCGTGAGCAGATCAAGAAGCTCTACAAGCTGCAATGGAACCCGGCCGTGAAGACCGGGAGCACTGGAGGGTCCGGGATCGGGAACTCGCTCATCCCGCCGACGCTGCAATGGAACCCGGCCGTGAAGACCGGGAGCACAGCCCACGCATCGATCAGGCCACCATCGAGGCCGCGCTCGCTGCAATGGAACCCGGCCGTGAAGACCGGGAGCACCGTTGCTCGCCGCTGGGTGTGAGTATCACCTCGAACCGCTGCAATGGAACCCGGCCGTGAAGACCGGGAGCACACTGGGAAGTCTGGCAGCACGCCCAACGGCTCTCCCTGCTGCAATGGAACCCGGCCGTGAAGACCGGGAGCACGTGCAGATGGTCTCGGTCACCTCGACCACAAACAGGGCTGCAATGGAACCCGGCCGTGAAGACCGGGAGCACCCGAGACCCTCGGTGCTCCAACTGATTTCATGGCTCGCTGCAATGGAACCCGGCCGTGAAGACCGGGAGCACCTGATGCCGAGGAAACGATCATCAAGTGGCGCAACGAGCTGCAATGGAACCCGGCCGTGAAGACCGGGAGCACGAATGGTGCAAGTGAGACATCCATCTATCTCAATCCCGCTGCAATGGAACCCGGCCGTGAAGACCGGGAGCACTCGCGAGCAGCGCGGTAGAGCGACGGCTGCTGTCGTCGCTGCAATGGAACCCGGCCGTGAAGACCGGGAGCACTTGTTGAGCGTGAGCTCGTCGAGACGTGCCAGCCCGATGCTGCAATGGAACCCGGCCGTGAAGACCGGGAGCACCCGCCCAGCTCAGACCGGGCACAGTGCCCGCACAGTACGCTGCAATGGAACCCGGCCGTGAAGACCGGGAGCACCCGCCAATCGCTTGCGAGATGACCGGCGCGGTCTCCTCGCTGCAATGGAACCCGGCCGTGAAGACCGGGAGCACAGCGAGAGGATCGGCTTGGCAACCTCGGGCGAGAAGTAGCTGCAATGGAACCCGGCCGTGAAGACCGGGAGCACCCCGCCGTCGGACTGCTTGTAGCGCTCCATCATCGACTTGCTGCAATGGAACCCGGCCGTGAAGACCGGGAGCACACGCCTTCACTGCCGCCCAGTTCTCCGGCGCGACCGTCACGCTGCAATGGAACCCGGCCGTGAAGACCGGGAGCACACAGGCACAGGATGACATCGATCGTCTGGTGAAGAAGCTGCAATGGAACCCGGCCGTGAAGACCGGGAGCACACCACCGACGACCGCGTCGCCGCCGCCCAGGCACTCGCTGCAATGGAACCCGGCCGTGAAGACCGGGAGCACCCTGCGACAACGGGATATACCTGCGGCGACCAATACGCTGCAATGGAACCCGGCCGTGAAGACCGGGAGCACGGTGGTTGGTCGCCGTGCGGGGTGACTGTCTAACCGCCGCTGCAATGGAACCCGGCCGTGAAGACCGGGAGCACACGGAACCCTCGAAGCCTGGATCAACCAAACATGCCTCGCTGCAATGGAACCCGGCCGTGAAGACCGGGAGCACGGGCGATGCCCTCGCCTGAGGGGGTGCTCGCCTGGGGGCTGCAATGGAACCCGGCCGTGAAGACCGGGAGCACCCGGGTAATTGCCACCGAGTACCACCGGCCGCGCCATCAGCTGCAATGGAACCCGGCCGTGAAGACCGGGAGCACCGATGTAGATGCCGGAGTTGTCGACAATGTCGACCACGCTGCAATGGAACCCGGCCGTGAAGACCGGGAGCACTCTCGGCGACCTCCGACACGCGGGCCTTCTCGATGACGCTGCAATGGAACCCGGCCGTGAAGACCGGGAGCACCTCCGGGCGTCACCCTGCGGGCTACGTCCTGCTGCTGCTCGCTGCAATGGAACCCGGCCGTGAAGACCGGGAGCACGCGCGCCACCCAAGACCCATCGTATTCTGATGAGGCACGCTGCAATGGAACCCGGCCGTGAAGACCGGGAGCACACGAGCACACTTCAACTCTTCCGCCTCGACAGGCGAAACGCTGCAATGGAACCCGGCCGTGAAGACCGGGAGCACCCGTGTAGGTGAACGGGCCGTTGGCGGTGGCCGGTGCCGAGCTGCAATGGAACCCGGCCGTGAAGACCGGGAGCACCACAGTGTGCATATGCACATTCATAGTCTAGGGATCACGCTGCAATGGAACCCGGCCGTGAAGACCGGGAGCACCACAACACGGACGGGAACACGAAGACCGCGACGGCCCCGCTGCAATGGAACCCGGCCGTGAAGACCGGGAGCACGTACGACGCGCCCGCTGCGGGCGGACCAGACTCCCCGCTGCAATGGAACCCGGCCGTGAAGACCGGGAGCACCCGAAAAAGCCGCGCAATAATAAGCGCAAGCAATCTGTCGCTGCAATGGAACCCGGCCGTGAAGACCGGGAGCACTCTACGACATGGAGCTACACGGCAATGGCACCACTGGCGCTGCAATGGAACCCGGCCGTGAAGACCGGGAGCACCCCTTGACGTGCGCAATGACCTGCTTGCACTGCAACGCCGCTGCAATGGAACCCGGCCGTGAAGACCGGGAGCACCGCTTACGGGGGCCTATGAACGACTCGGCCACGAGTTGGTGCTGCAATGGAACCCGGCCGTGAAGACCGGGAGCACTTCAAAAGCGGTGGCGCGAATGCGCGAACTCAACGCGCTGCAATGGAACCCGGCCGTGAAGACCGGGAGCACCGTGTCCTCGACACTCGGGTTGTCGCGCAACGCCTCGCTGCTGCAATGGAACCCGGCCGTGAAGACCGGGAGCACCCGCCCGTTGATCCGGATGATGCGTGGGGCGACACGGAGCTGCAATGGAACCCGGCCGTGAAGACCGGGAGCACGACGGTTCCCATGACTGCCTTTCAGCTCGTGACCGTGCTGCAATGGAACCCGGCCGTGAAGACCGGGAGCACACCCAGTTGGTGACATCGCAGTCCCACCAGGCCATGTCGCTGCAATGGAACCCGGCCGTGAAGACCGGGAGCACCGGGAAGATCGGCCATCTCGGTTGTTCGAACAGAGTATCGCTGCAATGGAACCCGGCCGTGAAGACCGGGAGCACTCCACTCAGGCACGCACCGATGGCGTGGGTAATGACGTGCTGCAATGGAACCCGGCCGTGAAGACCGGGAGCACCTTCCCCACGTCGCAGCGCGCGTCCGATTAACCCTACGGCTGCAATGGAACCCGGCCGTGAAGACCGGGAGCACCCTCCCGCGCACGCCCAACCGCCGCTCCATCGAGATCCTGCTGCAATGGAACCCGGCCGTGAAGACCGGGAGCACGTCGCGGAGGGCGCGGCCAAGCCACGGATCTCGTTCGAGCTGCAATGGAACCCGGCCGTGAAGACCGGGAGCACGCGGAAGCCATCGGCGCATACGTTGACTTCTACCGAAGGCTGCAATGGAACCCGGCCGTGAAGACCGGGAGCACCCAGAGACCGACGAGCAAACCAGCCGATCCGACTTCCTGCTGCAATGGAACCCGGCCGTGAAGACCGGGAGCACCGCTCGCGAAATTCACCATTCCTGACCTGCAGAAACGAGGCCTCCCGCGAGGGGTGCGATAGACGGAGTGCTAGGAACACTTTACCTTCGCATCTGAAGTTCTCAAAGAGCGCTTTGACCAGCGTGCGAGCGCTGCCCAGGGTTTGTGTGGCGGACTCACCGCTCGCGTCCAGGATCACACGACCGTCGGTCCAGACGCCGGCAGAGTACGCGGACGACCCAACTGGGTCACGGTCGCCGCGCTTCCCACTGCACCCAGGTCGATGACCACCACAGAATCTTCACCGTAGTCCATGACTCCGTGGATATCTGTCCTCCAACGAGTGCGTTCCAGCCCGGAGAGGTCGCAGAGAAAGACCGAGTACTGCAACCTGGTGCCGTACGCTTCCATGACCTTGCACACCCGCCTCAGTCTCGCCGGCTCGCAGATGTCGTATGCGATGAGGTGACGTCGTCTGGCCATCGCGAATCACCTGGTCACCATCGGTGTGTACGTGGGAAGTTCACCGAGAATGACACCGGCAAGAATCCTCGCCTGGACGTCGAGCACTCGACGATACGAGACCTTGTACTTGAATACCGGGTGGGTCACTTGCACGTCGAGTCGCCGTTCGTACGCGCGGATCACTTTCCGTCGTCCTTGAAGCGTCAACCAACATCCGCCACTGCGTCGTTCGAAATCACCAGAAGTGACTTCCCCGTTGTTGAGCATTCCGACGACTGCCGAGTCCGCAAGCAATGGGCGGAACTCTTCCATCAGGTCGAGGGCAAGTGCGGGGCGCCCGTATCGCGGACGGTGATAGACGCCGAGATACGGGTCGAGGCCCACGCCGATACACACAGCAACGAGATCTTTCACGAGTAGCGAATACACATATCCCAGAAGTGCGTTGATCGGGTCCGGCGCCGGCCGTCGCTTCCGCCCATTCGTATCGAACTCCGACGCAATCTGATCCTGCGAGCCGCGGAGCAGAGCGCTGAAGTTCTCGAAATAAACTCTGGCCGCTGCGCCCTCAATTCCGAGCAACTCTGCGGGCGACGCGGCACCGGTGGCCGAATCGGCCATTCCGGCCAGTGCTTGGACGGTTTGCTCGGCGTCAGTCCGAGAATTGCGGCGCAGAAGCGTTCTCGCGTTCTTGATCTTCCCCGAGATTATCGATCGTGAGATCCCCAGGGCGGTGGCTTCGTCCAGACATGCTTGGGCGGTGCGCAATTGGACGTACTTCGACATCTCTCCCTGCGCCCACCCACGCAGCCATCCGTTGTAACTGAACCACAGCACCGGGATACCGCGCGCCCACAGCTCGGCCAGGACTTGTGAGCTCACCTGCACATTGCCGAAGACGCATAACTGACTGACATCGATGAGGAGAATCTCGGCCGGCTCCGAACCCTTCTGGACGACGCGGATGCCCCCGCCCTTGAGTCCGACAGCCGCCCCGTGCGTGGTGACATACAGCGGACGACTATCTGGATCGCGCGGAACGATCCTCCGCGGCGGCGATTCGTCGCGCCGCAGAAGCGCATTCGTCTCATCGGGCATGCACAAGCCCAGAAGTGAGCAGCGCGGGCATCGCTTGCTGCCGACGAGCGGTAACGGCGCGTTCTCCCTTGACGCCACCTCGCGTGCTTCATCCGCAATCTCCACTGCCGCAGCAACTTCGGTGTTGCTGATCGGAATCACAACTCGTTTGTGCACCGCGGCATAGTAGAGAACGCCCCTATCCACCTCGTATCCGGCATCCCGGAGCAGTGCTGCCTGCGCGTAGAGCTGGACGACGTCAGCCGACCACGGCAACCCGTTCGCCGCGGGTTTACCCTTCTTCGTGTCGACGGGCACCACTGTGCCGTCTCCGCCGTCCTCCACGCGATCGAGCACTGCCACCAGACCGAGCGCATGCGATTCGATTCGCAACGACGTCACACGCTTGGCCGGGTCTCCTGATTCGGGTTCCGGGAGGGAGCCCGTTCGTTTGTCGACGGCGCGATGAGTGAAGTGCCCTTGTTCGGTGTCGTGGCTGTCAGCCCACCTTTGATCGACCCATTCGAAGTAGAACAGACGCGGACAGTACACGTATTCGTTGAGCATCCTGGCGGGCAGTAGTTCCGGCAAGTCGGTGGTCATGACGGGCTCCGTGTGGTGGGAAGAGGTGTGGGAACCCCGGCCGTCGTTGGTCGGTGCGAGGAAACCTTCGCACCGACCTCCGACATTCTTGCCGCATACCGTCGTTCGGTCAGATGATCACGATCGCGCCGGAATGAACAGTCCAGCACCGAAATGGCTCAGCTGTCCAAGCAAGAGTGGTCCAGCAACGGGCTTCGACAATGTGACCGTCACAGCAAAACTTTGGCGGGTACTGTCGCGTTGCTCCCACAACCGTCGACGACGGAAATGCACCAGATCCGATACCGTCGCGCGAGAGTCGTCAACGTTGACGTCCACCACCTCAACTCCTGCCGTCGCGGCTCGGTAACCCAGTTCCTTGTTCAGGTCGACTTCGATCCAATCGCGCACCGACCGCCTCTTGCGATGTCGCACGGGAAAGTACGGCGTCGCCGAGACCCAGGTGGTCGATCCTGCATCATCGGCAACGATCTCAGGTGCGACGTCGGAGACATCACCCAGACCGGCGACCAGCATCGTCTGCTTCGGGAAAGAATTCTCGGTGATCCGATCTGGTGTCCACAGGCATCCCAGCCGGGAAATCCGCGCCACCGCCTCACGGGACATCCCACGTGGCGTCCAGAGCACCACCGAACTGATGGGCCGGGATCCGTCAAAGCGGAGTCCATCCACTTCAGACGGCAGCGGCACAATGTGCAGATGGTCGTGCCCCTGTTGGCGCGGATCCTTACCGTCCTTACCGATGACGGCCGCAACCTCCGGATCATCGCCCAAGGCATGCAACGCTTTTCGTACCGCGCTGTGCGCGACGTCCGTCGGCATCAGAAAGTCCCGCATCCTTACCGAAGCGGACCCGTGGAGCTCGAATCGGACGGTCGTGATCGGCTTGTCCGACGTCCTCGACGAACGCAGTACCTCTGCTCGACGAAAAGAACTGGGTTCCGATCGATTCCGCCCGTATCCGAGGAGTCGAGTTCCCGGCGGATAGACGGTCCGCAGTTTCGTTCGCACTGATGTAGGTGTCGCCTCGAGTTCGGCACGCGTCGGAACGCCCTCTGCCCCCAGCACCACAACCGTCTCAACTCGATCGCCCACCGCCCCGATTCGCCACCAGGTCGAATCCGGTTGCGCCGACTGTTCTGCAAGCACGGCCTCGCACACGGACTCACTCCGTCCGAGGTACGGCAAGTTCTCGACAAGCTCTGACAGCAGCTTCCGATCATCGTCGGCAAGATCCGCATCCCAGTGGATCCGGAGGTCGGGCAACGAACTGCGTCGTTGGACAGACACATAGCTGTCGATGACGAGGTCGGTACCGCCACGGTCGTCACTGCGATGTTTGATGTCAGGCATGTAGTGCCTGGTGGAGCCCGTTGTGATCGGTGCAGACTCGAACGCCGATGGGTTCCCCAGTCGCCCCAGCAGCGCGACCGTCTCATCCACATCGATGAATCGGGCATGCGCCACTGCAACCAACGCCCTCATCACCCGCCAGGGCGCCGGTGGCCACTCCACGTACCCAGAGTTCGCCCCCGCATCCCATGGGGTCGCGTGATATCGGCCGAGCGGAAAGCTGATATCAACCGTTGTTCCCATGCGCCACTAGCCCTTTGATCCGGTCCAGACCAGCTCGGTGACGGCACCGAGATCGGCTGCCGTGATGGCCTCGGTCAGTCGCTTCTCGGACGCCTCGATGTCCGGGAGCTCGCCCGCCCCATCCACGCCGATCACCTCGAAGTCGCACGCCGTACGCAGTCGCAATCCACCGTCGAGGAGTGTCGCCACCTCCCAGTCCGCCAGCGCCAGTAGCAATTCAGTCGCAGATTCAGGGAGCCCGTAGGAATGGATCTGTTGCTCGTCGATCACCACGAACAGGGTGATCTTGTCGGCTGTGTACTCGGTGCGATGGTGCGGAACCATCCCATAACCTCGATCCGACGTACGGCCGGCGTCCTTGTCGAGGTTGTTGTTGACGCTGTCCTTCTTCACACCGCCACTGACCGCAGAATTCACCCCTTCCGCCTCAATGAATGCCGACACTGCCCGGCTGATCTTCGGCTGCCAGGGCCACGACCCCTGCGCGAAGAACACACCGTGCAACAGGCTCAACGGGTCCAGTGCGTAGATCTCCGAGTAGACCTTCCGCAGGTCGAGCGGCTTGTTCTTCACCAGGCCGAATCGCTCGACGAGGGTCTTGCGAAACCCCACACCACCATCCTTTGCATCGAGAACATACGCCGACGCCAATCGATGTGCTTCGAGCCGACTGCTGGTGAGGAATCCGCCGTCCGCATCCACGACCCGGACATACGGAATTGCCTCGACCGTCGACACAGGTTGCTGTGCTGCCTCATCCCAGGTCGTTCCCTCGAGGTGATTAGCCAGCGACTGCACCGACTCCACGAGCAGTCGTGTGTCACCACCCGGTCCGTCGTAGGTGGCGGCTCCCAGATCGGGAAACCCTGTCGGCTGGAAACGGCTCCCCACAACAGGTTCCAGGAGATACTTACGGATGTCACGCTTGCTGGCCATGGGTGGCCTCACTTTCTGATTGGTGATCGTCTGCCAGGTCGGATTGTGGTGATTCGTCGTCGATGATCTTGGGCGAGAAGGTGAACTGTGGTGCTATTGCGTGGTGCGGAGACCGCGGCAAGAGGGCGGTCGAGATCTTCTGATAGTCCGACCGAGACGGGACTGTCGACACGGCGACGCGACCTGCCTCATGAATACGTTGACGCGCGAGCAGCACGGCACGATCCACGTTGCCACCGACAAGTGCTCCGAGTACCTCGGCGGTCAGGCCTTTTGTTGGCTCGTCAGACTTGTCGTGGCCGTTTGCTCCCGACGCCGATGCCGCGATCCCGTTCCGCAGCAGGCCAAGAAGCCCCAGCGCGGGCTCTGGAATCACCGCATCCAATCCGGGTGAGTCGAGCTCGATTCGCTCTCCGCTCCAATCGAAGACGAGCAACGCGTCGAACCACTCGGCGACTTCCTCATCGTCCAAACCGCCGGCAGCGAACTGATGCAGGTGCGCAAGCGGCACGGGGATACTCGATGGCATCGCGATGCCGGAGATGGAATCCCCCCCTGCACTCATGACGTCATCAATCGCACCGGCATCGATAGCGACTCGTGCCAGCAGGTCGGTCATCACAGCAGCGAGTGGACGAATTCCGTAGCCGGCAATCTCGCTTCGCTCCCGCCACGCAGGTCTCGACGTTCCTCCGGCCATAATCGGAAGTAGCAGGTCCCGAGTTCCCACCCACGGTCCGTCACTCCACTTCAACCGGAGTGATGCCAGTCCGAGTGCCAGTCGAAACTCCGGAGTCTCGACGAGAGTGTCGAGGAGCGTCGCATCCCGGAGGATCGTGAGCATCTCCTGCCCGCTTCCACGCTTGGTCGCCCGTGGCCACACGGATTCCTTCACCGTCCGACTGCGACCGACTGCAACCTCGAGTCGGGTCAAAGATCGCAGCAGTGATCGGAGGTGGCTGAGTCGCTCCGCGCGAGATCGCTTCCGCGCGAGGTCGACACGCGCCGAATCAAACCTCCGCCTTTCCTCGGTGACCGTTCCCGGAAGCCCGGTGGTTCTACCGCCGAGTCGTTGAGGCCAATCCTCGACGAGTGCCACCACACGCAGCAGCTGATCATCGGTGACATCGACTGTGTCTGCTCGAATAGCCGAGAATGCCAGTCCATTTCGTTTGGCGATGATGAACCGATCGAACTCCGATACCACCGCCGACACCCCCTGGGTTCCGACGGCAAGGTACATGTCACCAGATCTGGTCGCAGTCTTGCCGCGCCAGGTCGCACGACCTTCCACAAAGATTCGTTGGATGGCCGGCCAACGCAGCCAGTGGTTCCACCATGGCAGCCAGACCTCGCCGCGAATGTCCTCGTCGTCGCTTCCGGAGTCGAATCCTGCGCTCGAACCGCGGGTCATGAACGTCATGGCCGCGCCTTTGTCCACGCTGGATTGCGCGGATATACGACGAGCCGGCCCGGCCTCGAACAGTGTGGCGCCCTCCACCATCAGGACGAAGAGCCACGGATTCACCACTGCGGGCGCTGCGCCGTACGCCGATGAGTTCGGGGTCCCCGCAGTTCCTGGATCGAACTGTCCGACCGACGCTTTCACCAGTTTCTCTCGCGACGTCCCGGCAAGCGCATCCTGCGCCCACCCGAGGCTGCTGCGTTCGGCTTTCGCATCGGTGGGCAGCACGTCGAGCAGTCGCTGGTGGTAGTTGCTGGAGAATTCCAGACGGCCGTCGTTGCCGCCAGAGCCGAGAAGCGGTGGGAATGCCAGGTCGTCGTTGCCGAGTACCACTACCGCCGAACGCAGCCACGGCAACATCTCGTCGGGACATCTGTTGCCGATCTCCCGGATCAGGTCGCGCTTGTCCCCCCCTTCTGCGCGCCCGTGTTCCAGCAGACGATCGACAACGCCCACCGCAGCTCGCAACACCGATACCCGGTCCCGATCCGAAAAGTTGATCAAATCGTCGAGAATCGCTCGCTGATTCCGGTCCTTCTCCCCAAAGCCTGAGCCACCATTCCACGGGCTCAGCACAGGCCTTGGCCTGTACTCGTCGACCAGCCATCGGGCGATGTCATCCACTGTGGTATCGATAACGAGATCATCGCCGTCGACGCGGGACCGCAGGTCAGGATCACGCTGTTCAGCGAGCACTCGCACCAACCCCAACGCAGCAAGTGATCGCTGCAGATTGCGTCCTCTCGCAGCCACAAACCGATGTTCAGTCATGCGCTCGCCTGTCCCTCATGAAGTGCGCTCGCATTCCAGTCCGCGATGCGAACCAATGCCTCGAAGTACGCCAAGCGAAACGGACCATATTGTCCCAGAAGGCGATGGACCATATCGGCCCATACCTCAGCGGTATCCGAGACCGCCTTGAACGGCTCAAGCTTGATGGTCGCGGTGCGGGTTTCCACGTCGAGCAACCGAGGAATGATGACCTCCCCGGGCGAAAGTCCGAGTACACGTTTCGCGTCACCGGAGTCGTCGCGGACCTGCACTCGGACCTTCCCATGGTGCGCCGCGATCAAGTACCGCACCAGATCCCGGTCACGAGCCGGTTCGAGAAGATCCGCATATTCGGCGTCGAGCAGCGCGACACTGGCCAGCTCGTGCCGGAACGACTTCACATCGTCTGCGTACACGAGCCGTCCGCGCCCCGGCGATTTCGCCCACACCTTACCTGATTCGGGGACCTCTACTGTTCGCTGAAGAGCGTTCTGCCACAGGGGATGTGCCTTGCCGATGTCGTGGAGTCGCGCGGCCAGCACGATGTCGGCCCGGAGTTCCGCGGCGAGATCGAGGGCGTTGACGATCGATTTCGCTTGGTCTTCGGCTTCTCGGAGATGTTGGTCGAGCTCCAGCCAGTCCCCGAAACCGATGGCACCGCTATCAGAGGTATTGCCGTCACTCCCCGGCTCCTCGGCGCCCTGCGGTCCGTCGGCGGGCGCGTCGGCAAGCACCGGAACCGGCGCGGAAGACTTGGGGTCCAGCCCGAACCCGGTGGTGTACCCACCCTTCTCCGCATCGATGACGAATACCTGGCCGGGACGGATCGGCATGCTGGTCTTGAGTTCCGACCACCGCGCATCACTCCATGCGGGTTGCGCGACGTCGAAGAACCACAGCGGTTTTCCGGCAGAAAGAAGGTCTCTCACATCACCGATCCGCGCCCGACAACGGTGGTCATGCTCCGGCAACCGCAGATCCTGACTCGGCCGGCTGGTACCAACGAAGTCCACCCAAGCGATCTGGACGTCGGGGTCGTCGGCGTCACGGATGAAAGGCGAGATATCCGGGTCGTTGCCGGAGAGATCCGGGGAGGTGTCGAACAGTGCGTGAAAGTCGCTGCGCCGCAACACCTGAATGGCAGGAGCGGAGGTCTTGACCTCATCGGCGAGATCCAACAGCCGGGCGTTGGTCACGGCCTGACCCTCCAGCTCACGCAGCGCCCCGGCCGTAGCCTCGACGTCCTCCAACTCGTAAGGACTCCTCTTGCCGGACGCGAACCACCAGAGCTCGGCGTCGTCGGTGATTCCGGCCCGGTTACAGCGACCCGAGCGCTGGATGAGCGAGGGCCACGGAGCGGCTTCGGTGATCAGGGTCCGTGCATCGAGGTCAACGCCGGCCTCAATCACTTGAGTTGAGACCACCACGGCGTTGTCGAGATGCTGAAGTTCATCGAGCTTTCCATCGCGGTCGACCGGCCGAAACCGCGAATGCAACAGAATCACCCTTGTTTCACCAAGTGGGGGTTTGTTTCCCGCTAACCGTTTGTACACTTCGACAGCGGTGGCGACGGTGTTGACGATGACCAGTGTGAGTCCCCGACGATGGTGCGCAGCAACCGCTTCGGCAATCGCTTTGGGGTTCGCCTGGGCAATGGACAGTTCGCGGACGACCCGCTCGGCATCGAGGCGTTGTCGCACTTCGGGTGTCAGGTCCTCATTGGTCAGGCGAAGCACGTTGGCTTCGGGTGTCAGTGGATTGTTCACGGTGTTGAGCAAGTTCTCATCGACTGTCGCGCTCATACAAGTCAGGCCAACGTTCAGAGCAGCGGACTCACGCTGGAACGCGGCAATCTGCCGAGCGGTGACGGTCGATGCGGGCGCAAGCTGCGTCTCGTCGACGACCAGATGCGTGTCATTCCACAGGAGTCCGGCGTCGATCGGATAGACACCTCGGCTCGAGCCGTAGCCCCGCATCAGCATCCGACTCACGATCATGTCGACCGTGCCGACGATGATCTGAGGTTTGCCGGGCGATCGGCGCCAGCCGTGCCCGTTGGCGCCGATGCCTCCGACGAGCTGCACGACATCGATCGCGTCCTTGAGCCCCAGCTCGTGAATCCACTGCGGAATCACCGACATCGACTGCCGGGTGAGCGTACGCATCGGAAGCGCGAGAACCAGACGGCGCGAGACCTGACCGGTCTCGTCATTCAGGTACCGCCACAACCAGCCGAGAACGATGGCAGCAGTCTTGCCGAGTCCGGGCGGTACATCGATCACGTCGGGGAGCTTCGCGCCGTCAGTGGCGACACGCACCTGGTAGGGGTACGGCTGCCTCCCGGTCGCCTCACGGAAGAAGTCGTCGAACGATTCGAACTGCAACATGCACTGCTCCTTCGAGTGCGTAGGTCGCTGGTCCCATAACTGTCAGTACCAACTGGTGTACTGATGATGCATCGCGTCAAGGCGTTCGGCAAGTGCTTGCGTTGCAAGTAATACAAAGTTCCCCTATTGGGGGGACGGATCGCGGTGTCGTTCGTTTGCGTTGCAAGAAATACGCCTCAATGGAGTCCCGACCACTGCCGGGAGGCGACACACAACCGCGGCACTCAGTGCGGGCGCAACGGGCGATCCACTCCCCACTGTGCCAGAAACGGGGTTCAGATACTTTCGCCGCGACCAAGGCAGCGACGCAATAGCATGCGACAGCTATAACATACAGGCGATGTAACATACACCAGGCGTATGCTAGGGAGGTTGGTATGCACTTCGTCAACCGCGCGCGCGAGCTGGCCGAGCTACGTCGGTGGTAGGCGTCCGAAGACAGATCGCCCGGCATCGTGTGGGGTCGACGCCGGGTCGGCAAGACCGTGCTCATCAGCGAATTCGCGCGAGATCTTCCGGGAGTCATCTACACCGCCACCGGTCAGTCAGAGCGCGGTGAACTCATCACGTTCAGTCGGGAGGTCAATCGGCAGGGACTCGCCGGCATACGCGACCTCATCGGTCGGCCATTCGCAGACTGGGACGACGCGCTCGAACACCTGTCGACTGCTGCCGCCGACCGCCAGATCCTGCTCGTACTCGACGAATTCCCCGAGATCCTGCGGTCCACTCCACGCCTGGACAATCTGCTGCGCGCGTTCCTCGAACGCACCAGGAACAGCTCGCGATTGCGCGTTCTCCTCTGCGGCTCCGCGGTGCGAGCGATGCAAGAATTGCAGGCCGAACGTTCGGCTCTGTTCGGACGATTCACCCTGCGACTCCATGTGCAGCCGTTCGAACCATGGGAGGCCGCCCAGATCCTCAGCGGAATCTCCGCGCGGGAGCAGGCACTGATATACGGCCTGCTCGGCGGAATGCCGCTATACCTCAATTGGTGGGACACATCGGCCTCGATCACCGACAACCTCCGTCGACTGGTGATCGCTCCGTCGGCGCCGCTGCTCACCGAGGGTGAACTCGTGATGGCAACCGAACTCGAGGCTCAGGAGTCCCCCGCCGCGGTGTTGCACGCGATCGCTTCCGGTCGGACGCGATACAGCGAGATCCAGGACATCACCCGATTCAACCCGACGCGTACGCTCGATCGCCTTGTCTCGCTGGGAATTGTCGAGCGGATGGTCCCCGTCACCGAGAAAGAGAGCTCGACGCGACGCCGAATCTACCGCATCGTCGACAACTTCCTCGCGTTCTACCTACGAGTTGTGGAGTCGTACAAAACCGAGATCGAACGCGGACTGGGCGAATCGATCCTGCCCGTGCTGATCGACACTCTCGATGACTTCATGGGTGACCGATGGGAGGACATGGTGCTTCGCCATGTCAGACGTATGGCGGCAGCTGGAACCATCGGACCCGAGATCGTGCGTGTCGGTCGTTGGTGGAACCGTACGTCTTCTGTCGAGATCGATCTCGTCGCGCTCAGCGGCCGAGCCGAGACGGTCACCCTGTGCGGAAAGGTCAAGTGGCGCAGCGACATCAGCGACCCCGGATTGCTGCGCACGCTACGAGACAAGGCGGCGGCTCTCGTCGACGACGTCGACTCGATCACCTACCTTCTGGCCGCACGAAATCGGATCAGCCTTACCGACAACATCCTCGCGGTGACCCCGGACGATGTGTTCGGACCGCAGCCCTGAACCCTTCTCGTTCGAACGGGCCTCGCCGGCAATGCCCTACCGGAACACACTCCCCTTGTTCTCCGACGCCTCGACGCGCTCGACGATCCAGGCGGAGATCACCTCGAGGTTGCGTTTGCGCGCGGTTTCCTTGCGCGTGTCGAGTTCCTGTTCGGCGATGATGTCACGCAGTTGCTCGAGATCCAGCGACGCAAGTCGCTCCCCGAGTCCGACAGCTCCCGACTCCCGGTAGACCACAAACGGGTCAAAAGCACCCGGTTGCCGCGCGACCTTCTTCTTGGCCGGTGCTCGCTTCCGCGGCGCCCGTACCGCAACGGGCGCCGTCGCCCCGTCGTCGCGCAGCGAGTCGATGACGCCGACGAGTGCCGCGGCAAACCTCGTGGACTTCTCCGCCTCGTCGATGATCACCCGCGTCAGCCCGGCAATTAGTTGCGCCGCTTGCGGATTCTTGCTGTCGAGCTGGGCGAGGGCTCCTCCGATGGCGGAGTACTCCGTGCGGCGGCGTGCGTCGTCAGAACTCATTCGATCTTCCCCTGTGCCTCGGTCATCACGTCGACGGTGAGGGCGCGGAACTGGTCGAACTGCCCCTGCGTGCCGTACTTGGTCTTGAGCGTCCCGTAGCCGGCGAACTCCGCCGCCGCAGCCACCGAGTTGGCCTCGTTGATGTAGCTGGGCAGCACGTTCTGGATGGTGGGGTCACGGCGTAGACGTTTGGTCGTCGACCGGTGCACAGCGGAATTGGCCTTGTACTTGGTGATCACCACGCCCAGTTCGACGATGGTCCGTCCGATCTCCTCGCTGAACTTGCGCACGCGATTCTGGATCTGCGGAATTCCATAGGTGGACAACACATCCGGGATCGTCGGGATGATGTAGGCGTCCGCCGCGGCCAGACCGTTGAGGGTCACCGGTCCGATGTTCGGCGGGCAGTCGATCAGGACGTAATCGTAGAAGTCGATAACCGGCGCGATCGCCTGCCGCAGAAAGCCGGTGCCCCCGTCTGCTACCCCGCCTTGCACGCGCAGGGCGCTCAGTTCTTCCTGCACCTCGATGAGATCGAGCGACGACGCGAGCAAATCGACGGTCGTCACCCGCTTCACCGGCGACACGCCCCGCTCGATCGCCTCGTCGAGCCGGAAGTACTCGGTGCCGTTGACCGCGTCGGAGAACAGCGTTGCCAGGGTCCGGCCGTTGGTGTTGAGCTCGAACCACCGTGCCTCGCTGATCATCATCGTGGTCAGGTTGATCTGCGAGTCGAGGTCGATGAGCAGCACTCGCTGACCGAACTCCGCCGACATGAACTCAGCGAGTCCGCCGGTGACGGTGGTCTTGCCGACCCCGCCCTTCAAGCTGATCGTCGCGATCACCTTTGCCATCGAGAACTCTCACCTTTCTTGTGATCACGCATCGACAATCGCTCCTGCTCCGTCCTTGCGGACGGTGAATCCGACCTTCGGCGAAGGATCGGCCAGGTATGGAAGCGCGTAGGAGAACAGGGTCGCCACGTCACGCGGGTCGGCCACACCGCGCTTGTGCGACTTGATATGCCGGCTTCGCGGCGGTGGGTCGCTGGCGAACAACAGGATCATCGCGCCGCGCGTCCGCTTCCGGAGCTGCGCCGCGAGTGGACCACCGACGTCTTTCTTCGGATTGCCGGCGATGTGCTCGATGGCATCCCGCTCGCGCACCGCGGTGCCGGTGAATCCGGTGCGGTACTCGGCCTCTTCACGTTTGCGGTTCACGAGAGGAAGTTCTCTCGGGTAGTCGCCGATCATCACCGGCTTCTTGGTCTTCGGGATCGGCAGCAGGATCGCGAGATCTTCCAGCGCACCACGCTCGATCGCCGACTCGAAGGCCTTGCGGTGTGGCTCGAAGTCCCAGTTGGCATCCCACACGAACTGGCTGATCGCGTCGAGAACGACGTCGGCACCGACGATCCCGTAGCTCGCCTCGAAGATCCGTGGCGTCTGGTCCTTGTCGATGAACGAGAACGAACCGGTACGCTCGAGTGCGTCGAGCAACGGACGAACGGCGCGGAAATGGCTCGCATTGTTGGCGCCGTCGCCGCGCGGGGCCTGCATCGTGAAACTGAAACTCTGGCCGCCGACGCTGCGATAGCTCAACTCTGCGTTGTACATCTTGTTGGTGGCGGTCGGCTTGAGCCATGGCAGCCGCTGGAACACCATCGGCGGCACGTCTCGTGGCGTGACCATCGGCTCGCCGGCTTCGTTCAGCCCCTTGAATCTTCGCAGTTCGTCGCGGAACTCCTCCTCGTCGCCGACGATGGCCTCGAACGCGGCATACATGTCGACCACCGTCCCGCCGGGTCCGGGAACCTCCCGACCGATGAACAGCCGCACCAGATCTCGGTATCCGGGGCGGAAACCGAACCATCGACCCATCTGCATCAGCGTGTCCGCCTGTGCAGTTCGCCGGGTGTAGTAAGTGGTGGTCAGCCCTTCGACGGTGAAGCCGCGGCTCAGCTTGGTGCCGCCCACCAGGATCTTCCACACCGAGCGTTCCTGGAAGTCCAACGGTTCCTGTACATAATCCTTGTCCGCGGCACCGTTGACGATGATCACCGGACTGATCCCCGCGCCGATCCGGTCGCATGCCTCCCCGACGAACTCCTCGAGCTCGTCGAAGGTCTGAGGGGTCGGTGTCCCCGGCTCGGCACGATCGGCCGAGACCACACGAAAATCGCTGTCCCACAGCCCCTCCAGGCGCGCCAGTCCGTGCGGCTGACTGTAGCCTGCATTTTTGCAGAGACTCTCGAAGTCGGCGGCGAGGGACTCGTGCTCCTGCTGTTTGACCGATTCGTGCACGAGCATCGTGTGGTGACGGAAGTCCCCACGAACTCCCCGGCTCTGCCGGAACAATTTGATCGCCCCGGCCAGCACGTAGGAGTCCAGCGCCCCCAACCGTTCGGCGTCACGGTCCTCGTCGCATTGGGCTCGCAGACCCCGGACAAAGGCTTTCTCGTTGGAGTTGGCAGGGGTCTTCTCGACCGTCTCGGAGAGATCATCGCCGAGGTCGGTGTCGCCGTCGTGGAAGTCGGCACCACCCATGTACTGCTTGGGGCGGTCGAGGCTGACGATGAAGTCGTTCGGGAAGATGTTCACTGAATCATCCGGATCGACAAACACATTCGCGAACGGTGTGGCGGTGTAGCCGACGTACTGACTGCGTCCGAGCCGCTCGAGAAGCAGCGAGATCTGTTCGTTGATCGCGGTGCGCTCGATCCGCCCTGCGGCAAAGCTCTTGGGGTTCTGCGTGTTCACCGACGCCTGGTCTGCTTCGTCATCGATGATCAGAGTCGGGAGCTGGTCGAGCGGTGTAGGGATCCGTCCGACGTCGGCGACGAGTTTCTTCAGCACCGCCGCGTTCTTCTTGACCACCGCAACCCGAACGTTGCTCTGGAAGAGGTTGACCGGGTCGAACAACGGCTTCGAATGATCAACGAACTCGTAGTGCAGCGTGCCGATCCCCTTCGCGAGCGCCTTGTAGTCGTCGACACGACCGGTCAGTCGACGGATGGCGGGAGCCTCGTTGGAGTGATTCGGGTCGAGCACGTGATGGAGGAACTTGCCGGCGTGCCAATCCTCGTCGTTGGCGTACTCGACCTCGTCGATGTTCTGCATGCCGATGAGTTCCATGTCGAGCCGACGCTGGGTCTGACTGCGCAACAACTCGATCGTCCCGGTCAGCACGATCACCAACCGATACCCGGCGTCGATCGCCTTCGCGATCACACCGGTGAAGTTGGCAGTCTTGCCACTCTGCACGTAGCCGACGACCAGCCCCTTGGACTGATACGGCTCCTCACGAGTCGGATCCGCCAGACGCTGCACGACGGCGTTGGTGGCCACCTCCAGATCATCGACGGTATCCCCGTCCCACCCCTTGTCGAGGAGGAGTCGACGATAGGCAGACCAGTAGAAGTCCTGCGCCGCACGCCGTTCCGGCACGTACCAGGGCTCCCAGGGCTGCGGCGCAACGATCACCGTCGGCCCGCCGGTGATCGGGAAATCCTCGGTGAGCGGCTCGAAGGCCGCGGGCGGAATCCCGAGGAGCGTATAGATCAGGGTCCTGCGTTCGGGGGTCTGTGCCTCGGTACCACCGGTCCACGCCGCAGCCTCTTCGGCGTCCCAACGAATCAGGGCCGATCGCACCGCCGACTGGACCGACGCGGCCTCGTCGGAGACCATGACGTCGACCACCAGATCCATGGTGACGGCGGAGGGGTCGTGTCCGGCGTCCATCACGCGCCCGGCCACCGCGCCGAGAAATCGAGTCGGTGCGAGGTCGGTCGTGAACTCTCGGACCAGGGCGTCAATCACCACGTCGATCACTTCGGACTCCCCTCGTCGGCGGCGAGCGCCGCGATCAGGACACGTTGCCAGGCATCCATCTGCTCGACCTGTCTGGCACTATGCCGCACGGCGTCGAACATGTCCTGGGCAAGGAGGTACACCAGAGTCCGCAGCACCGGAACGTCGTCGGCGGAACGCCGACGCCCACCCAGTTGGGTGCGGAACCGGGCGTTGAGCCACAACGTGCGTGACTCCAGATCAACTTCGAAGAACCGATCGGCGGCCAGCACCCGCCACCCGATCGCGACCGGCTCCGCCGTGTCCACGAACGAGAAGCTGTCGGCGAACTCGTCGGCCACCTCATCCGGTAGACCGATCCCGGGTTCGACGACGCTGATCGGTCGGCGCTGCACACGGCGGGCCGCGACGGCCGTGGTCGCCGCGTCATCGAGGTAGTCGTCGGTGAGCGCCTGGTGCAGCGCGGCGGAGAGCGTCGCGTCCAGGGTCACCCCGGACTTCTCCGGATTGATGGTGATGTGCTGGGCGAGAACGTCATCGAGGTCGACACTCACTCGTGCCAACGCCCAGTCCGGCCGGGGCCGGAGCACGCCGAGCCACCCGGCGGCATGGAGCAGGCGGTCATTGCGGTAGACGAAAAATCCCTGCGAGTCACGACCGGGTAGGCCACCGATTTTGTACTCGGGTGCCGAACTGCGAGCCGGCCAGATGTGCGCCTGCACCGCGTCGCGACCGAGGGCCGCCAGTGGCCGCGGGTAACCGGCTCGCCCGCTCACCCGGTAGCCGAACGGATCGATTCCGCGCACCGTCCGCGGTGCTCCGGCACGTCCGATGGCCTCGTCGAGAACATCGATCGTGATCGCCAAGCCCGTGGCGATCAGTCGGTGGAACACGAGGCCGAGGTGCGCCACCAGATCACCAACGACGGTCTCGAGCCACGCGACCTGCTCTTGCGCCGACGCCGTGTTCGGAAAGGTACGGATACCCCGCCATTCCACGACGGTGCCGGTCTCGAACGGAAAGCGCGGCCGC
>NZ_MVPX01000358.1:0-28235 GCF_002043085.1 Gordonia sp. i37
GGCGGGGAGCCGACGCGCCACCGGAAGATTCTCTGCCGCATGCGAATACACGGTCACGGTGTCGGCTTGACTGAGGGAAGCAGCTTTCAGCCCGACACCGAAATGCCCCTGATCGGCGACCCCATACGCGCGCTGTACGCCGTAGCGCATCGCCGCATCGATGGTGTCGGCGTCCATACCCCGACCGTCGTCGATGACCCGCAACCCGGTGATACGTCGGCCGGATTGCAGAAACCGGAGCAGTACGTGCGTTGCGCCCGCGTCGATGCTGTTGTCGATCAGATCGGCAACCGCGGTCGCGACGGTGTGATGCAGGCCGAGTGCGCGTTCGGTGGCGGTGAATGCGGTCGGTTCGGTCGTCATCGCACGGTGACCGTCCAGGCTTGCTCCAGGAGCGCGGCGACCGTGTCGTCACGGGACTGATAGCGGCTGAGGATGCGTCGCGGTTTGATGTCCGGATCGAGTCCGATCCCCGCCGCGAGCAGTGGTGCGACGTCGGAGTCGGCGACATCCTGCGGATCAGTGACGCCGATCAGGGCAAGGGCTCCGCGAACCGGGTCCGCGGCATCGGTCTCGGCGCAGGCCACCACGTCGAACCCGCCGCCTTCGGAATAGGTCAGGAACACCAGATCTCCGGGCTGCGAGGACAATTCGTTGAGAAAGCGGCGGATGGTCCCGCATGTCGGGTTCGTTCCGGTCCATCGGAGCATCTGTGTGCCGAGCCGGCTGGGCAACTCGCGCACGACGCCGTGGGTGCATCCCAGTGCCTGCGCCACACCGACAGGAACGGTGAATCCGGAACCACGAAGGTGTTCGGAGGTGACGCGGAGCCGAAAACACCAGGTGTCCCCGATCCGATACAGGCGGCGCGTAGGCCGGACGACAACGGCGACCGCTGTCGAATCCGCCTCTGCGGCGGAGTGTTCGGTGGCCGGACGATCAACGGCCGGCGTTCGTGGTGGCGTTTCTGACCCACCGACTTCTTCACCGAGAGACTCCGTCAGGCACCACAGGCCGTCCGGGGTGCAGGTGAAGCGCTCATCCTCATCAAGGTGTTTCACGACATGGTGTTCGGGTCGATCGGTGTTCAGCAGATCACTCAGGCGGTCGATGCCCAAAGGCCCGCGCACTTCCAGAATCCCGGCGGCATGATCGGCCAGACGGCGGGTGGACAACAACACGTTGTCGTCAAGAATCGGGATCTCGCAGTACTGCAACCACTCTCGGACCTCATCGGTCGACAGCCGAAGCGTCGACGCCGCGACGGGGACGGGCACGACAGCGTTGACGGATTCGAACTGCTCGAGCATCACGATCGTCCGCCCCTTGGCCGAGCGGAGATCGGGAGCCACCGCCCAGCCCCCGGTGACCTCGAATCCATCGTCAAGCCGGTCGAGCGCGAGCCATAGCGGCACGCCCAGTGAGGGCACCTCGGTGCGCAGAACGGGCTGCATGTCGAGCAGACGGTCGAGTGAGGTCACCGGCTGGATCTCGGCTCGAATGCTCGCGAGCAATCCGCCCGCGGTGGTCTCGAATTCACATGCAGCGGCCAGGTCCTGCTTGAGCTTGGCCACGATGCCGCCTGCTCGCCCTTTACTCACGTGCAGCCGGACGCTGAGCTGTCCCATGCTGATCGGTTCCGCGGCCATGACGAACTCGGTGAGTGCCAGCATCTCCCGGTCATCGAGTTGCTCGATCAGGTTCTCGAGCTCGTCGACCGGATTGGACTCCACCATCGTGGAGAAATCCTTGCCGGTGATCGCCGAGATCCGGGTGGCGACCTCCTGGACCTGTTCGGGAGCTTCGTCCTCGATCCCGACGGAGATGAGCGGCGCGCCCAGACTGCCGCGCAGACCGCGCCACCGTGCGAGCACCCTGAGGTCGTCGACGAGTTGAACGGCCACCGGACTGTCGGTCTCCTCGTCGGGGAGGACCCCGTCTTCGGGTAGTCGCAGGATGGACGCTCCGAGCACACCGGCGGCGACCTCCTGCACGGTGTCCGGGCTCGTGCCCTTCAACGCGAACAACGACGCCACACTGGACGACAGCAGTGTGCGGACGACTGCTCGGTCCCCGAGACGTCGGACAACCGTCTCGGCGCGCGGATCAAGACGCAGGCCGGCGACGGGAATCGTCGGATCGAGGAGCGGCGCGAGATCCCCGAAGGTGAGGTCCCGATGACGCCGGACCGCAAGACGAGCCAGGCCGACGACGAGATCGTCGAGAGAGACGAGATTGTCGAGAGACATGTCGGCGGCCGTGTCGCGCGGGGAGTCCGCGATCCACCAGTCCGACACGTTCGGGACCAGTTCTTCGAGGCAGGCGGCATCCGCCGATTCGTAGGAGTCCAGCCACGGGAAGAGGTCCACCCAGGTGTCATCGCGCAGGTCTGCGGCGTCGTACTCCGAAAACGCGAACATCACCCTCGAACTCCACCATTTCGCCACCACGCATGAGGTGATGATCTCCCCTGGAGCTTAGCCAACCGAGGGAACCGCGCACTTCGGGCAGGCAGGTGCACCCGAGGGTTCACTCACCCGGTGGACACCGAACAGGGCAACCGATCGAGGCGTCCCGGACTTGTCGTACCCCCGTGGTGTCATGAACGCACCCTCGAACAAAGGAGCGACCATGGCCGATCACGCCGCAGCAATCCGGGGCATCCCGCGCTGGCATCCCGATCCCCTCGTCCGTGAGACGCTGTCCACCATCCGCCGGTTCGGCTGGGCGGTGACAGCGGTCGGCGACGGGTGTTCGTGCGGGGATTCACGGTGCGCGCCGCCGGACTGCGCGTTCGCGTACACGACGGGTCTCGCGTTGCACTCGATCCCCGATCTGGTGGTCTTCGGTCTCGACGCACGCACCGGTTGTGAGTTGCTCAACGAACTCGGTGAGTTGTTCCACCGGGTCGACTGGCGATCGGTGGTCGACGGTCGGACCGAACTCGAGGTGCATGCTCTCGAGGTGCGGGTCCGGGTGATCGAGCTCGTCGACAAGTCCGACATGCTCATCACCAACGAGCTGTTCCCGAACCATCCTGCGCTGCAAGTGGTCTGGGCCGACGATCTGGGTACCTTCCCGTGGCAGACGGGCTATGCGCTGCAACCGATTCATCAACCGGTCAAGGGCGTCCCCGACACGGGCACCGCTCACGCCGGCGGCCCACGAGTCGTGAGTGCGTCGGTCGGCGGCAGTCGGGTCGAGTCTCGCCGTGCCCGGCGGCGCGGCCCTCGCGAGTAGAGCGGACGCCGCACGGGGCGGGCCGTCGACTCGCCCCGCGCGGCGTACGTGAGGACCGTGGACTCCGGTCGGTCACCGGCACATATCGGGCACACTGGAACCATGCGGCACCTCGCCCCAGGACAGAACACCGCGCTGCCATCGGCGACAGTGACGGTGTCGGTGCGTTCGGTGACGCCGGTGAACACCTCGGCGGTGTTGCTGACGTCGGCTCATCGGGTTCGGTCCGATGCCGACTTCGTCTTCTACAACCAACCGACCGGCCCCGGGATCTCCTACCGCGCCGACGGTGGTGCCGACGTGCTCGACATCGACACCACACGACTACCCGCCGATATCGTCACCGTGGCCATCGCGGCCAGCCTCGACGGAACCGGCCCCGTCTCGTTCGCGACCGCGGGACGCCTGGAGGTGACCATCGCACCCGCCGGCGCCGGGGCAACCGCCGAGGAGACGATCGCCTTCTCGCCGGATGGTCTCACCAGCGAGGCGGCGGTGGTCTGTGTCGAGATCTATCGACGCGGTGATGCCTGGAAGGTACGCGCCGTCGGGCAGGGATATGACGCCGGATTGGCGGGTCTGGCAACCGCTTTCGGCATCGATGTCGAAGACGACGTACCCGTGCCCGAGTCGCCTCCGGTGCGCGATCCCCAACCGTGGCCACCCGACGCATCACACCGCCGCACTGCCAGTCCGCCTCCGCCCCGACCGCAGCCCGAGGGAGCACCCATGCACAGCGATCTGTTCAACCCCGATCATTCCGAGGTCTCCGGACAGGGCATCCAGAAGCAGGGCAGCAAGATGTGTCGCATCGGCCTGTCGGGTGAGGTGATGGCGCGGGCCGGGTCGATGGTCGCCTACCAAGGCGATCTGAGCTTCGAGGCTCTCGGCTCCGGCGGCATCGGACGCATGGTGCGCCAGGCACTCTCGGGCGAAGGCGTGCCGCTGATGAAGGTGAGCGGCCGCGGCGATCTGTTCCTGGCCAACGCCGCCGCCGACGTCCACCTCATCGACCTCGACGGAACCGACGGCCTGACCATCAACGGCGCCAACGTGCTCGCCTTCGACTCCACGCTGCACTACGACATCGCGCGCGTGCAGGGGGCCGGCGCGCTCGGCAACGCCGGAATGTTCAACTGTGTCTTCACCGGTCGCGGGCGCATCGCGATCACCACCGACGGCACGCCGGTGGTTCTCACCGTCGACGCGGCCACCTACGCCGACCCCAACGCCGCGGTCGCATGGTCGTCGAGCCTGCGCACGTCGATCAAGTCCAACGATTCGTTCAACCTCGGAACCCTGATGGGGCGCAGCACCGGCGAACGACTCACCTTGGCGTTCGCCGGGCAGGGCTTTGTGGTGGTTCAGCCCTCGGAGTTGCCGCCGGGCGGATTCGTCGGCGGCACCGGCGACGGCGGACAAGCGGGCGTCGGTGGCATGCTCGGCGGGTTCCTCGGGCGCTGAACGCTTTTCGGCCCTTCATCGCCGACGAGTCACACGGCATCCGTGATACCTACTTTCAGGTAGCAAAGAGCGGACACCTTCGGGATCGGAGTACACACGTACTCTTACTGCGTGGTAACTTACGTTCTCGTCACAACGTGACGCACGACACTCGGCAGCGGCCGCCACAGGGGGCGGTCACTTGTGGGAAGGGGAAATCGCAGTGCCGCATCATCGATTTTCACGACGGGCGTGGACCCGCAGAATAGCCACCACCGTGGTCGCGGTGGCCACCGGCGTGGGGGTGGCGCTGTCACTCGCGGGCCCGGCCGCCGCAGCCGACCAGCAACAGCAGCTCGCCGACTTCATCGCGGCGGGAGCCAAGAAACCTGTTGTCGCAGAGACGATTCTGGCGGGACGCAGCTCGTGGTTCACCCCGACCGGCAACGGTCCGCGCCAGGAGGGCTTCCTGCCGGCCTTCGGGTACGGGCTGACCAATCCCAACATCGCGCCGCCGGGGGCCAACGATTGGTCATGTAAACCGAAACAGGGTCAGGACCCGGTCGTCCTCGTCCACGGCACGTGGGAGAACGCGTACAACAACTGGGCGATGCTGTCGCCGGCCCTGAAGTCCGCGGGCTACTGCGTCTACGCGCTGAACTACGGCATCCTGCCGACCCTGCAAGGCGGCGGGTTGGGCGCACTGCTTCCCGGTGCCTTCGGCACGGGTGACATCGCGCAATCCGGCACGCAGCTCGGCGATTTCGTCACCAAGGTGCTGTCGACCACCGGTGCCTCGAAGGTGAACATGGTCGGCCATTCCCAGGGCGGCATCGCCGCGCGTCAGTACATCCGCTACGACGGCGGCGCCTCCAAGGTCGCCAACCTCGTCACCTTGGGCGCCACCAACAACGGCACCTCACTCGACGGAATCGGCACCCTGGGGCGCACCATCAACAACCTCGGCATCGACGTGCTCGGTCCGATCGCACTGGGCGTCGGCGCATCGGGCATCCAGCAGGTCTACGACTCCCCCTTCATCAAGAATCTCAACAAGGGCGGCGTGTACGCCGTCGGCGATGTGAAGTACACGATCATCGGCAGCCGGTACGACGAGATCACCACGCCGTACCAGTCGACCTTCTTCCCCGCGGGCACCAAGAACACGCGAAATATCGTGCTGCAGAACGGGTGCGAACAGGACACCTCGGACCATCTGTCGTTGAGCTATTCACCGCGCGCGGTGTCGATCGTCCTCAACGCCTTCGATCCGGCGGTTCCGATCGTGTGCGCGCCCAACGCCTGGCTCCTCGGCTGACGGCGAGACTCCACTTTCCGGCGAGGTGATGCCGCTCCCCCACGGCGGGAGCGGCATTGCCGTCTGCTCACCACAACCCCGAGACATCCGGGTTCTCGTCGCCGGTCATCAGCGGGGGCTGTCGCCCTCGGCGGTCACCGGACGCAGATTGGCCAGATGCGAAGGGCTGAGCAGTCGTTCGAGCTCGCCGCGCTCGAGGAGGCCCGCCTCGAGAACCAACTCGAGGACGGTACGCCCACTACGCAACGCCTCCTGGGCGATTGCGGTCGAGGCGACGTAACCCAGCGACGGGCTCAGCGCCGTGACCAGACCGATCGAGTTCTCGACCCGATGCCGCAGCGTCTCCTCGTTGGCGGTGATGCCGTCGACGCACCTGGCGGCGAGTGCCCGGCATGCCGCGCTCAGGTGGGTCATCCCGTCCGACAGGCAGGTCACGATGATCGGCTCGAAGGCGTTGAGCTGCAACTGGCCCGATTCGGCGGCCATGGTGATGGTGACGTCGTTGCCGATCACCTCATAGGCGACCTGCGAGACCACCTCGGGTATCACCGGGTTCACCTTGCCGGGCATGATCGACGATCCCGCCTGGACCGGCGGCAGGTTGATCTCACCGAGTCCGGCCCGCGGCCCCGACGACAGCAAGCGCAGATCGTTGCAGATCTTCGACAGCTTCACCGCGACACGTTTGAGAACCCCCGACAGATGCACGAACTGACCCACATCCTGCGTGGCCTCGACGAGGTCGTGCGCACTCACCAGGTCAAGGCCGGTCTTGTCGCGGAGACGGCCGACGGCCTTGTCCGCGTAGCCGACAGGGGCATTGAGACCCGTGCCGATCGCGGTGGCACCGAGATTGATCTCGTGCACCAGGGTCGCCGCCTCACGCAGACGTTGACGATCCTCGTCGATCATCACCGCGAACGCCCCGAACTCCTGACCGAGGGTCATCGGCACCGCATCCTGCAACTGGGTGCGTCCCATCTTGACGACCGAGGAGAACTCCGCGGCCTTGCGCGCAAAAGCCTGCTGCAGCACCGACATCGCCTCGTCGAGTTCACCGACTGCCCGGATGGTCGCCACGTTGACCGCGGTCGGGTAGACGTCGTTGGTGGATTGCCCGGCGTTGACGTGCTCGTTGGGGTGCAGGTGCCGGTACTCACCGCGACCGTGTCCGAGGATCTCCAACGCCCGGTTCGCGATGACCTCGTTGGCGTTCATGTTGGTCGAGGTACCCGCGCCGCCCTGAATGACGTCGACGACGAACTGATCATGAAAGCCGCCGTCGAGGATCTCGTCGCAGGCCGCGCAGATCGCACTCGCCCGCTCCTCGTCGAGGATGCCGAGATCGGCATTCGCGCGTGCCGCCGACCATTTCACCGCGGCGAGCGCACGGACGAGATGGGCGTTGGAGCCTATCGTTCGTCCGGTGACGGGGAAGTTCTCCACCGCCCGGAGGGTATGGATACCCAAGTACGCCTCGGCGGGCACCTCGCGCCGACCGAGAAGATCGGTCTCGGCTCGCTCCTGGGCCATCGTCACGTCTCACCTATCCTGCTGTCGGGCTGTCTGACAGCTCTAGTGTCATACATAGCTGAGCTATCGTCAACACGTACGACCGCTACACACACCGGATCGAAGACGGAGGACCATCCAGATGACCAGCAGTTGGGCCGACCGCCGACCCGTCACGACTCGGGTCAGCGCGGCCGAAGCGGTGTTCACCGACCTGCGCCAGGCCATCGAGAGTGGCGACCTCCCCGTCGGTGAGCGCCTCCCGTCCGAGGCCGCGCTCGGCGAGCGCTACGCGGTGAGTCGATCGGTCGTCCGGGAGGCATTGCGCTCGTGCACTGCACTCGGACTCACCGAAACCCGCACCGGCCGAGGAACATTCGTGGTCAGCAGCACGGCGTCCCACGACCTGAAGGTCGGCGAGTACACCGCGCGGGAGCTCATGGAGGCGCGGCCGCACATCGAGATCCCGGCCGCCGGGTGGGCCGCCGAGCGGCGCTCCGCCGAGGACCTGCGTCAACTCACCGAATTGACGCAGGCCATGGCGGCCGAGTCGAATCAGACCGACTGGGTCGCCCTCGACGGACAGTTCCACCTGGCGGTCACACGAGCGAGCGGCAACCGGGTGTTCCAGAACGCGCTCGTCAACATCCGCAATTCACTGACTGCCCAGTCGGCCACACTCAATCTGGCGACCGGACGCATGCGCCGATCGAACGAGGAACACGAGCGCATCGTCGAGGCCATCAGCTCCGGCGACCGGCAGACCGCCGAGCGGGCCATGGCCGATCATCTCGACGCCGTGCAGGTGGCGGTGCGCTCGCTCACCCACTGAACCAACCAGAGTTCTTCTGCCGCAGCAGGTTCAGAACTTGTTGCAGGTGCGCAGGGCCTTCGCCATGGCGTCACGGGTCATCGTGTGCTGCTGCGCGCCGATGCCGTGATCACGCAGAAACGCCATCACCGTCGAGCGGACCGGGTGCGCGTGACGATTCTTCTCCCGCAGCGCTTTCCGCTGCGCAGGCGACAGCACGATCATCTCCTCGAAGTGCCGCTTGGCCCGCGGATGCGAGTTGATCTGCTGCCACAGCGCCGGATCCTCGACGGCGAGCGCCCGTTCGACCTGCATCACCGAACATGTCGTTCCGAAGGCCTTCGGCGGCGACGGGGGTGTCGGTGCGGCTCCGGCGATACCGGCTCCGCCTGCCCCGACCACTCCCGCAATACCGATCCCCGCAACCGCCACCGCCACTCGACGACGCGTCGTTGCCAACCCCATCGACATTCTCCAGCCCCTTCCTCGGCACCGTGCCGACCAATAACAGCCGAAGCACACCCAATCGCGAAAACCTTTGCCGAAGCTGAGGACAAGCCGTGAGAACACCCCAGTAAGTCTGGGTGCAAGTGACGGTCAAGAGCAGGTCAACGATGTTTGCGACGTTCGTCCGATCAGGTGAAGATCGCGACGGTCTGGGTGCCGGTCATCACCAGTTGCCCGTCGGCGTCCCAGGCTTCCATCGTCTGGTAGGAGTAACCGCCGCGCGACACCGCACTCGTCGACCGCAGCAAGAACCAGCCGGTGGGGTCGACGGCCTCGTCGGCGCAGATGTCGACCGACCACATCACGGTACTGATGGGCGCCCAGTCGGAGAATGCCGTCATCGCCGCAGGCGGCAGGCTGTCACCGAGCCCGACGAGGGCCACGGCCGGATCGACACCCTGCGCATCACGGTGACGCATCCACCAAAGCACTTCGGGCTCCACGGCTTTCGTCACCGGTATCGCACCGCCGGCAATGCGTCGCTCGAATTGGTCGGTGAAGCTCGGCTGCGCCCCGGGCCGCCCGCCGACGCTCGGGCAGTCCTGCGGGCCGGCGACGTCGGGGCGAGGGATCAGGGTGTGCTCGACGGAACTGTCACGCGCTCCGGCGAAGATCAGGGTCGATTGTGCCGCAACGGAATCGCCGCTGCGCGTTTCCACGGCAACGCTTGTCACCGATCGGCCTTCGCGGAGTCGTCGTGCCCGCACGGTCATCGTCTCGGTGGCCGGTGCGGTGAACGCGAACTGCGCGGCCCGCAGGGCAGGTAACGGCGCGCCGTCGGTCTGTTGGGCGGCCACGACCGCGAGTGCTGCGGTCAGGCCGCCGTACGCGGTGCGGCCCTGGGTCCAGCCGGCCGGGATCGCGAACTCCTGTGCCGGGTCGAACGCGCGAAGCACCTCGGACAGAGACGTGCTGCGGGACTCGTTGTCGGTGACCGTCATGCGGTCATTCTATGCAGGAGTGCATAGTGAGGTTGAGTGGGGTTCGATGTGGCCGAGGGGCGCCCCGTGCGGTGCGGGGCGGAACGAAACCAGCATCGGTGCAAGAGGTCTCGAGGTTCGGCGCCGGCGCGCCTCACACCTCGACCACCGATCAAAGGAGAGGAAGAGCGCTGCCGGCGAGAGCACGACGGCCCCGCCTCCCGGTGCGGGAGACGGGGTCGTCGTGAGGTGTTGTGCGCCGGTGATGTCACCGGCGGGAAGTCACCAGCTCGACTTCTGCACGCCCGGCAGCTCGCCGGCGTGTGCCATCTCGCGCAGGCACACGCGGCACAGGCCGAACTTGCGGTACACCGAGTGCGGGCGACCGCACTTGTTGCAGCGGGTGTAGGCGCGCACGGCGAACTTGGGCTTCTTGTTGGCCTTGTTGATCAGAGCCTTCTTGGCCATCTCAGTTGTCCTTCGCGTTGTTGTCCTTGAACGGGAAGCCCAGCGCGCGAAGCAGTGCGCGGCCTTCGTCGTCCGTGGTGGCCGAGGTGACGACGGTGATGTCCATACCGCGCGGCCGGTCGATGTTGTCGATGTTGATCTCGTGGAACATCGACTGCTCGTTGAGACCGAAGGTGTAGTTGCCGTTGCCGTCGAACTGACGGTCGCTCAGACCGCGGAAGTCGCGGATACGGGGCAGCGCGATCGACACGAGACGGTCGAGGAACTCCCACATCCGGTCGCCGCGCAGGGTCACGCGGGCCCCGATCGGCATGCCCTCGCGCAGCTTGAACTGTGCGATGGACTTGCGGGCGCGACGGATCTCCGGCTTCTGACCGGTGATCAGCGCGAGGTCGGCGACCGCACCGTTGATGAGCTTGGCGTCACGGGCGGCGTCGCCGACACCCATGTTCACCACGACCTTGACCACGCCGGGGATCTGCATGACGTTGGCGTAGTCGAATTCTTTGTTCAGCGCGTCCTTGATCTCGGCACGGTAGCGCTGCTTCAGCCGCGGCTGGACCTTTTCAGTGGTGGTCATCTCAGATGTCCTTCCCGGTCTTGCGCGAGATCCGGACCTTCTTGCCGGTCTCCTCGTCGACGCGATAGCCGACGCGGGTCGGGTTGCCGTCGGAATCCACGACCATCACGTTCGACACGTGGATCGGGGCTTCCTGCGTGACGATGCCGCCCGAGGCAGCACCACGCTCGTTGGCCGAGGCGGCGGTGTGCTTCTTGATGCGGTTCACGCCCTCGACGAGGACACGCTCGCGCTGCGGGTAGGCCTCGATGACCTTGCCCTTGGCGCCCTTGTCCTTGCCCGAGATGACGATCACGGTGTCACCCTTGTGCACCTTCATGTCAGATCACCTCCGGTGCCAGCGACACGATCTTCATGAACTTCTTCTCACGCAGCTCGCGGCCGACCGGGCCGAAGATGCGGGTACCGCGGGGGTCGCTCTCACCCTTGAGGATGACGGCGGCGTTCTCGTCGAAACGGATGTAGCTTCCGTCCGGACGACGGCGCTCCTTGGTGGTGCGCACGATGACCGCCTTGACGACCTCGCCCTTCTTGATGTTGCCACCGGGGATGGCGTCCTTGACAGTGGCGACGATGGTGTCACCGATGCCGGCGTAGCGCCGCGACGAGCCGCCCAGCACGCGGATGCACAAGATTTCCTTGGCTCCCGTGTTATCGGCGACCCGCAGGCGAGACTCCTGCTGAATCATTCGATTCTCTCCTTGACCTGGATGTCGTCGACACGCCGAATCCACTGGGGCGGATCTGGCGTATCTGTGCGCCGGATTTCCGACCCGACGCACACGGCCTGTTGCCATCGGACACACGCCTGCCTGGGCTTTTCCGCTGTAAGCGGGCCTTCCCAGTGGGTTCACGAGCCGATTCGCGGCGCTCACGCACCGCAGGCAACCCGTCCAGTGTAGGTGAAACCGCAGGTGGGAACCAAATCCGCGTCGCCGCCCCTACCGCGGAGCGCGAGTCGGGGGTTTCGTCGGCCGTGCGAGGGGGGGGAATGCCTGGCGCGGGCGCGTCGGGGGCGCGGGGGTCGTCAGGAGTGACGGGGAACACACGTTTTCTCGCAATCCGAACCCATCTGGGCCCATCTGCCGTCCGAAGACCCTGCTGAGCCACACCCGGCACCGCACCGAGTCCGGTCCACGCCAAGGAGGCACCTCATGAGTGTTGACGACCTGACCATCGAGCTCACCGACACCGATGGCGCCATCCCGATGACCGCAGCACAGCGCGGCATCTACTACGCGCAGCTCCTCGAACCCGAGGTGCCGATGTCGGTGGCCGCGTTTGCCGAGTTTCACGACGCCGTCGACGCCGACCTGATGTGCCGTGCGGTCGCCGCCACCTCGATCGAGACCGAGTCCGGTCTGATCACCCTGGTCTCCCCCGAGGGCGATGTGAACGCCGGTGAACCCGGAGACGGTGAACCCCAGGTAAGGGTCGATCACACTCGCACCATCCCGCTGCACCGCCGCGACTTCTCCGACGCCGACGATCCGCGCGCTGCGGCGTTGGCCTGGATCGACGAGCACCGCTCACAGCCGACCGACCTGTTCTCCGACCCGCTGCTCGAGACCTACCTGCTCGAACTCGGTCCCCGCCACAGCATCTGGTACTGCTGGGGTCACCATCTGGCATTCGACGGCTACGCGGCGATGTACATGATGCTGCGCGTCGCGGCGCATTACACCGCGCTGGCCACCGGCTCCGATGTTCCGCCCGCGCACACCGCGACGATGGCGCAGGTCGCCGAGTTCGACCGCGATTGGCGTGAGTCACCGAATTTCGCTTCCGCCCTGCAGTATTGGGATTCGCGCCTACACGACGAGTCAGGTGCCCCCGCGGAGATCACCTCGCTGTCCACCGGATCTGCGCCGGCCGCGCCGGTGGCGGTGGTCCGCCCGGCAGTCCTCGACGCCGATCTGATCGCCACCATCCGCGCAGTCGCCGAACGTCACCAGGTGAAGGTGGCGTCAGTCATCACGGCCGCGGTCTCGGCCTACCTCGCCAAGCTCAACAACCGCACCGAGGCGATGACCTCGCTGCCGGTGGCGTGCCGCGACAACGACCTGTTGCGCACCTCGGCGGGTCTGACGTCCAACGTGCTCCCGATCCGCGTCGAGCTGACCGCCGACGACGCCCCGCGCAGCATCGGCGATCTCATCCGCGCCACCAACGGCGACGTCCGGGCGGCGTTGCGCCATCAGCGTTTCCGCCACGAGGACATCACCGGCCGGGTGCTCGACTCGCCCTCGGGACGGCGCGGCTTCTTCGGCCCGATGGTCAACGTGATGCTGTTCTTCGAGCATATCGATTTCGCCACTCTCCGAGGCGAATTGAACGTTCTGTCGACCGGACCCGTCGAAGACGCCTCGATCAACGTCTACGACGGATTCACCGGTGGGATGCGGCTGGATCTCGAGGCGAACCCGAACCTGTACTCCCCCGAGGAAATCGAGACCCACCACCGTCGGATCATCGACTTCCTCGAACGGTTCGTCCGGTCCGACGCCGGCCTGCCGATCACCTCACTGCCGCTGCCCGGGATCGACGAACAGTCGCGCATCGACGCCGCATCGCACGGCGACCCGGTCGATCTCGGCGACGCCACGGTCCTCGACCTGCTGGACGAGGCAGTCCGCACCCACACCGGGCACACCCGTTCGGGAGGCACCGCGATCGTCGACGCCACCTCCGGCGACGAACTCGATCTGGCCGACTTCACCGCACGCGCACAACAACTCGCCGACGCACTGACGGCGCGCGGGATCGGACCGGAGTCGGTGGTCGGGGTCGCACTGCCACGCAGTGTCGAACAGGTCGTCGCGTTGCACGCGGTGCTGCGGGCCGGTGCCGCATTCCTGCCGATCGATCCGGCCGAACCGGCCGAGCGACTCGCCCACATCGTCGCCACCGCGGCCCCCACCGCGATCATCGTGGACTCCGACGGACCGGCGCTGCCCACAGCCGCGGCCACACTCACCGTGTCCGAATTGTCCACCGCATCCACCGATTCCGGGACCCGCCCGTCGCGTCCGCTGCCCGATCAGCCGGCCTATGTGTTGTTCACCTCCGGGTCGACCGGCATGCCCAAGGGCGTGACGATCACCCACCGCGCGCTGGTCAACCGCCTGCGTTGGACGCAGGATCGCTACCGGCTCGCCCCCGGCGACCGGGTGTTGCAGAAGACCCCCGCCACCTTCGACGTGTCGGTGTGGGAGTTCTTCTGGCCGTTCATCTCCGGGTCGGCGCTGGTCGTACCGACCCCCGACGGGCATCGTGATCCCTGGTATCTACGTGAGGTCATCGACCGCCACGCGATCACCACCGTGCACTTCGTCCCCTCCATGCTGGCGGCGTTCGCCGAGACCCTCGGCGCCGAGGTCGACAACGCCACCAGCACCCTGAGCGGCCTGCGTCGAATCCTCACCAGTGGCGAAGCGCTGACCCCGGCCACCGTGGCCGCCACCGCACGCATCACCGACGCACCGATCCACAATCTCTACGGCCCGACCGAGGCCGCGATCGACGTCACCCACCACGACCACTGCCGCGCCGACGAGACCGTCACCCCCATCGGCACACCCGTCTGGAACACCGACGCGATCGTCCTCGATCATCGCCTGTGCCCGCAGCCGGTGGGCGCGATCGGCGAACTCTATCTGGGCGGACCGCAGTTGGCCCGGGGATACGCCGCCCGAGCGGATCTGACGGCGTCGCGGTTCATCGCCACCGCGGACGGCGGGCGCCTCTACCGCACCGGTGACCTCGTCCGCCGTCGCACCGACGGCGCCCTGGAATACCTGGGGCGCAGCGACTCCCAGGTCAAGATCCGCGGCCAGCGAGTCGAGCTCGGCGAGATCGAAACGGTGCTGGCACAGCTCGACGGTGTGTCCTCGGCCGCGGTGGCGTTGCGCGGTGACGTCGTCGACGGTGACGTGGTGCTCGTCGGATACCTGTGCGGTGATCGCCTCGATTCCCGGGACCTGCGAAGCGAACTCGCGCAACGGCTCCCGGCGCACATGGTGCCCACCACCCTCATGCTGCTCGAGCACATGCCGACCACCGCCAACGGGAAGCTGGATCGTCGTGCCCTGCCGGTGCCCGAACGTGCGGGCTCCGAGGCGCACGTGGAGCCGGTCGGCGCGACCGAACATCTCGTCGCCGACACCGTCGGCGAGGTCCTCGGACGTTCGTCGATGTCGATGTCGGACAACTTCTTCGACGCCGGCGGCAACTCGTTGTCGGCGACCCGCGTCGCGGCACGACTGACCCGGGCCACCGGCCGCCGCGTCGGCATCCGCGACATCTTCGACTCCGCCGATCTGCGCGCACTGGCCACCATGGTCGACGACACGGCACTCGATACCGCACCGGACTCCACTCGGTGGCGCTCCCCCAGCGGCCCGGTGCCGCTGTCTCCCGCCCAGCATCGGCTGTGGCTGACCGACCGGCTCGGTTCCGCCGAATCAGCCAACTACCACATCCCGTTCTCGGTGCGCCTCGTCGGCGAACTCGATGTGGACGCACTGCATTCCGCGCTCGTCGACGTCATCACCCGCCACGAACCGCTGCGCAGCACGATGGTCGAGATCGACGGCACCGCGTGCATCGAGGTGCACGACGCCGCCGACGTCGACATCGATCTGACCGTCACCGACACCGACAAGGCCGTGAGCGATCTCGAATTCGCCGGCGCCCCCTTCGATCTCGCCCACGACATCCCCCTGCGAGCCCGCCTGGTCCGTGCCGGGTCCGACGATCACCGACTGACGATCGTCATCCATCACATCGCCGCCGACGGATGGTCGCTGACACCGCTGGCCGACGACCTCGCGACCGCGTATCGCAGTCGCGCCGCGGGGCGCGCCCCCGAGTGGGCCCCGCTGCGGGTGTCCTATTCGCAATTCAGCGCCACCAGGCACGCGGCCATGGAAAGCGATTCCGCCGCAGACGATCTCGAATTCTGGCGGGCCGCGCTGGCCGATGCGCCGGCCGAGACCGAGCTTCCCCTCGACCGCCCCCGCCCGCGTGAACACGATTCCCGCGGCGCCACCACGAGCGTCTGGCTGCCCCCTCATGCGCACGCCGCCCTACACACCGTCGCCGAATCCCGCGGCGCGAGCACCTTCATGGCGCTCCACGCGCTCGTGGCCGCCCTACTGCGCACCGGATCCACCCACGACGATCTGGTGATCGGCACTCCGGTCGCCGGACGCGGCGACGCCGACCTCGACCATCTCGTCGGCATGTTCGTCAACACGATTCCGCTTCGCACCCGCGTACACAAGCACCTGGGGTTCGATGCCCTGCTCGACGCCGTCCGTGCCGCCGATCTCGACGCGTTCGACCACGCCGAGTTGCCCTTCGACCGGATCGTCACCGAACTCAATCCGACCCGCGCCGCAGGCCATCATCCGTTCTTCTCGGTGTCGGTCGCTCTCGAGGACGCGATCACCGGCGGCCACGGTGGTGGCCGGGACAGCGCAGACGCCATCGACCTCGACTTCGCCGATCTGTCGGCCACCGCCTCGCGGATCGACGTGGGGCACACCAAGTTCGATCTGCAGTTCACCTTCACCGAACGACACGACGCCGACGGCACACCCGCCGGGATGTCGGTCGAGATCGGTTATGCCACCGCACTGTTCGACGCGACAACCATTGCCTCGCTGTCCACCCGATTGCGCCGCATCCTCGAAGCCGTGGTGACCGACCCGGCACGACCCATCGGCGACATCGCGCTCCTCGATCCCGCCGAGCGTCTCGGACTGGTCCCCGCCGTCGGGATCGCGGGGCGTCCCGGCGAGCACCTCACCGATCTCCTCGCCGAGGCCGTGCGCGCCGAACCGGACCGCATCGCGGTGCGCGACGCGACCACCTCCCTGACCTACCGTGAGCTCGACCGCCGTGCCAACCGACTCGCACGCGAACTACTCGACCTCGGCGCGGGCCCCGAAAGCTTCGTCGCGGTCGCCCTGCCCCGAGGTGTCGACACGATCACCGCGGTGTGGGCGATCACCCGGACCGGAGCGGCGTGGGTGCCCGTCGACCCGACCTATCCGAGTGAGCGGATCGCGTACATGATCGACGACTCGCACGCCGTTCTGCTGCTGACCGATTCGGCGTCGGCACCGGCGGTGAGCGGCATCGCCGGCGATCGGCGCGTCGTCGTCCTCGATGAGGCCGACGGCTGGACCGACCACGCCGACGCACCGATCGCCGACGACGAGCGACTCGCGCCGCTGTCGGTCGATCACCCCGCGTACCTGATCTACACCTCCGGCACGACCGGCACCCCGAAGGGCGTCGTGGTGAGTCACCGGGGGCTGGCCGACTTCGCGGCGCATCAGGTGGCGCACTTCGGGTTGACCGCGCGGTCACGCACACTGCACCTCGCCTCACCGAGTTTCGACGCCTCGGTCCTGGAGATGCTGATGGCGATCGCGGCGGCAGCGACCATGCACATCGCCCCGCCCGGTCTCGTCGGCGGTCGTGAACTGGCCGAGCTGATGAACGAACGCGGGATCACCCACGCCTTCCTCACACCGTCTCTGCTGTCCACCCTGAGTCCCGACGACGTACCGGATCTGCACGCGCTGGTGATCGGAGGCGAACACCCCAATCCCGAGGCGGTGCGCGACTGGTCGCGCGGCCCGGCGCTGTTCAACGCGTACGGACCGACCGAAACGACGGTGGTGGCCACCGTGTCGGAGGACATCACATCGCTCGATTCGACCATCACCATCGGCCGGCCCATCCGTGGGATCGCCGCGATGGTCCTCGACGAGCGGCTGCAGCCGGTGGCGCCCGGCACGGTCGGCGAGTTGTACATCGCCGGACCACACCTCGCCCGCGGCTATCACGGAATTCGGCCGTTGACTTCGAAGCGCTTCATCGCCAACCCCTTCGGCGCACCCGGCGACCGGATGTACCGGACCGGCGATCTGGTGCGGTGGACCTCCGAGCACGAGCTGGAGTTCCGTGGGCGTACCGACGATCAGACCAAGATCCGGGGGCACCGTATCGAACTCGGCGAGATCGACGCGGTGCTGACCGCCGACGACGCCGTCGCCTCCGCGGTCACCATCACCAGCGGCTCCGGCGAGAGCGCGAGCATCGTCGCCTTCGTCACGCTCGACGCCGACGTCGATCCCGCGTCGACGCTCGCGGGTGTCTCCGACCGCATCCGCGACCATCTTCCCGCACACATGCTTCCCCGCAGCATCGTCGCCCTGTCGGCGATCCCGACCACCCCGATCGGCAAGATCGATCGCCGCGCGCTCGCCGACCCCGAGACCGTCGCCGCCCGCAAGGTCGGCGAGATCGGTTCGGACACCGGTGAATACGTCGCGCCCGTCGGTGCCGCCGAACGCATGGTGGCGCAGGTGATCGCCGAGCGGTTGCAACTCGACCCGGCGAGCGTGGGTCGCGATCACGACTTCTTCGAGCTCGGCGGCAACTCGCTGCTGGCCACCCACCTCGCCGGCGCACTGGAACAGCTCGGCGGGCGTCGTATCGAGGTCCGCGAGGTGTTCGCCCATCCCACCGTGGCCGGTCTGGCGCGGCTGGCGGGCGAGGTCGGCGAGGTCGACCCGACACCGGGTACGGCACCCGCCCCGCCGTCCGACGACGGTCCCGTCGTTCCCGGGCCGGCGCAGCAGCAACTGTGGTTCCTGAATCGACTCGGCGCCGACGATCCCGACGCCGACACCGCCTCGTACACGATCGCCTTCGCCCTCGATCTGCGCGGCGACCTCGACGTGGACGCGCTCCGGGAAGCGTTGCGCCACGCGGTCGATCGTCACGAACCGCTGCGCACCATCTATCCCGACATCGACGGACGGCCCGAGCTGCGGGTTCTCGACACCGACGACGCCGCCGTCGATCTCGCGCTCGAGCACACCACCGCCGAGCTGTGGCCGCAGGCGGCCCGCGCGTTGGCCCGGCAACCGTTCGATCTGACCCGCGACACCCCGCTGCGGGTCGTATTGCACCGGATCGAGTCGCCTGCAGGCGACTCCGATCATCACAAGCTGACCGTCGTCGTGCACCACATTGCTGCCGACGGCTGGTCGATGGCGCCGCTCGCGAACGACATCGCCGGCGCCTATGCGCGGATTCGCGACGGTCGATCATCGTCGCAACCGCCTCTCCGGGTCGGCTACCGCGATCATCTGCGGTGGCAGGCCCGGGGTCTCGGCGTCGATCCCGGCGCGGTCGTCCACCCGCGCCGGATCGACGACCGGGACAGTCGCCTCGCGACGCTCGCCGACTGGTGGGAGGACACCCTCTCGGGGATGGATCACACCCCGGTCCTCGCCCCGGATGCCGCACCTGCACAAAATGATTCGGCCGGCGATCGGCAGGACTCCACCCCGGATGCCGCCGGTGTCGTCCGCGTCGACTTCGGCCGCGACATCCGTGACCGGCTGCGCGACCTCGCCGGTGACCACGTCACCGAGTTCACGCTCCTGCACACCTTGCTGGCCGCGACGCTGCGGCATCACGACGCGCGGCCCGAGGTGCAGATCGACGGCGCCGTTTCCGACGTCGTGATCGGCACACCGGTGTCGGGCCGCACCGATCCCCGGCTCGCCGACATCGTGGGGATGTTCGTCAACTCGGTGGTGCTGCGCACCCCGGTCGACGGGCAGCAGAGTTTCGGCCGGTTGCTCGATGAGGTGCGCGATCGTGATCTCGATGCACTCGTGCACGCCGACATGCCCTTCGAGTACCTCGTGGCCCGGATCAACCCGCCGCGCACCGGCCGTCATCCGTTGTTCTCGATCGCGCTGGCCGCCGACGCGTCGATGCGCGACGGCGCCACCGAGCTACCACTGCCGCACCTGACGGGGCTCGAGGTGTCGGCCGAGGAGGTCGAGACCGGCTCGGCCCGTTTCGATCTCGAGATCCGGCTGCGCTCGGACACCCTGGTCTGCACCTATGCCACCGACGTCTATTCGCGCGCTCGCGTGGAGTCGGTCGCCCGCGATCTGGTGGCGCTGGCACACGCCGTCCTCGACGATCCCGATCGGCCCCTCGACGACGTGCTGCCCTCCCGAGCCGCCCAGGTCCGGATCCCCGACCACGAGGCCCCGGCGCCGCGTCACCTCGCCGACTTCCTGGAGACCGCTGCCGTCGAGCACCCCGATGCCGTCGCCGTCGACGACGGAACCGCTGCGCTGACCTATCGCGAGCTCCTCACGCGCGCCGAACGATGGGCCTCACACCTGCGCGATCTCGGCATCGGTACCGACGACGTCGTCGCCGTCGCCCTGCCACGATCGGTCGACTCGGTGACCGCCACCTGGGCCGTCGCGCTGGCCGGCGGCGCGGTGTTGCCGATCGATCCGCGCCATCCCGACGAGCGGATCGCCCACATGCTCACCGATTCCGCTGCGCTGCTGGGGATCACCTCCGACACCCGCCTGGGCACCCTGCCGCATCCGGTGTGGTGGATCGACACCGTGTCCCTCGATGCGTGGCCGCTGCACTTCGCCTCCCCGCGGACCCCGGAAGAGGAACTGCGGACGGCGGCGCTCGCCGAATCGAGCGCCGACCGACACCCCGACAGCGCCGCTTACGTCATCTACACCTCCGGCTCAACCGGCACACCCAAGGGCGTCATCGTCACGCACGCCGGCCTCGCCGCCTTCAGCTCGTCGCAGCGCGACCGGTACGGAGTCGAATCCGGTGCTCGCACCTTGCATTTCGCCTCCCCGAGCTTCGACGCGTCGATGCTCGAACTGTTGCTGGCCGTCGACGCCGGTGCAACCATGGTGATCGCGCCCACCGACATCGTCGGCGGTGACGAGCTGGTGGACTTCCTTGCCGCCCAAAAGATCACGCACGCGTTCATCACCCCGGCCGCTCTGGCCACCGCCGGTCACCGTGAGCTGCCGGACCTGGTGACGCTGGCCGTCGGCGGCGAAGCAACCACCGCCGAGCAGGTATCACTCTGGGCTCCCGGCCGCCGCATGATCAACTGCTACGGACCGACCGAGACCACCATCGTCGCCACCATGTCGGCACCGCTGCAGCCGGGCGCCGAGATCACCATCGGCACACCGGTGGCCGGTACCACCGCACTCGTCCTGGACCACCGTCTGCGTCCGGTTCCCGACGACTGCCCGGGCGAGTTGTATCTGATCTCGCCGGGAGTCGCCCGCGGCTATCTGCACCGCAGCGCCCTGACCGCCACACGCTTCATCGCCGCCCCCGACCTGCCCGGGGTGCGCGCCGGCACGCCGATGTACCGCACCGGCGACGTCGTGCACCAGCGGCTCGACGGCTCGCTGATCTTCCGCGGCCGCAGCGACAACCAGGTCAAGGTACGGGGATTCCGCATCGAACTCGACGAGGTGGGTGCGGCGCTCGCGGCGCATCCTGCCGTCGAGTTCGCCGCTGCCGCGGTCGGTGGCAGCGGCGCCGATGCGGCACTACTCGGATACGTCCGGCTCGCCGCAGTCGACTCCTGCGCGGTCGACTCCGCTGCCCCCACCCCGGCCGACCTGCGCGCCTTCGTATCGCGCACGCTCCCGTCGCACATGGTGCCGGCCGCGGTGATCGTGATCGACGAGATCCCGTTGACCCCCAACGGCAAACTCGACCGCAAAGCCCTGCTCGCCCTGGAGCGCACGGCTGCGGCAGCCGCCGACGAACCCGCGACCGCCGCCCCGGACACCCGCTCTCCCCTCGCGCTCGTCGCCGAGACCATCGCCGGGATACTCGACATCGACCCCGCCGAGGTCGACGCCGACGCCGACTTCTTCGGTCTCGGCGGAACCTCCTTGCAGGCCACCACCGTCATCAGCCGCCTCAACCGGCACCACGGCGGTACGGCGCTGCGGGTCCGTGATCTTTTCGATCACCCGCGGATCGGCGATCTCGCGACGCTGGTGCATCCCGCTGCCGCACAACCCGTCCCGGTATCCGAGAAGGTCGAACGGCCCGCGGTGTCCCGTCCCGTACAGGTGCCCCCGGCACCGGTTCAGCGCGGACTGTGGTCGATCGCGCGCGCCAACCCGGCGTCGACGGACTACCTCATCCCGCTCGCCATCCGGCTCGACGGCCGCGTCGACCTCGACGCGCTGCGCGGGGCGCTCACCGACCTGGTGGCCAAGCACGTCTCCCTGCGGACCGTGTTCCCCGCGCTCAACTCCGCACCGCACGGGGTGGTCCTGGAGCACAGCCACGCGGTGATCGGCGATCTCGCCGTACAGACCGTCGACGAGCTGCCCGCAGCGATCGCCGAGCGACTCGCCCAGCCCATCGATCCGGTGTCGCAGGCCCCGATCCGGGCGCATCTGCTGGCGCAGTCGCCGGACGCCGGAAACAGCGACGAGAACGGCACTCATGTACTCCTGCTGGTGATCCACCACATCGCCGCCGACGGCGCGTCGCTGCCCATCCTGGCCGCCGACCTCGCCGCCGCCTACGCCGAGCGTCTCGCCGGCCGTACCGACGCCTGGGCCGAACCCGACGTCGACTACCGCGACTACGCGATCCGCGCGGCAGCGCTCGAGGGCGACGATCTCGCGTATTGGACCGAGCTACACGCCGATTCGCCCACCGAGACCGCCGTGCCGGCCACCCGTGCGGCAACAGCCGATGAGGCCGGCGCCGGTCGGGCGGGCACCGTTGCGGTACCGATCGACGATGCCCTGCGCAGCGATCTCGTCGCCTGGGCCCGGGAGAACGCCACCACCGGTTTCACCGTGCTGCACACCGCGCTGGCGATCCTGCTGCACCGACTCGGCGTCGGCGACGACCTGGTGATCGGCAGCCCGGTCGCCAATCGGTCCGGCCCCAACGACGACGGCCCCGCCCTGGACTGCACCGGCATGGTCGGAATGTTCGTCAACACCCTCGCGCTGCGAACCCGGGTACGGCCCGACGACACGATCTCGGAGGTGCTCGAGCGAGTTCGTGATGCCGATCTGTCGGCCCTCGATCGCCGCGACACCCCCTTCGACGAGGTCGTCGAGGCCGTGAACCCCGACCGCAGCCCCGGTCGGCATCCGCTGTTCCAGATCGCGCTGTCGGTCCACGATTTCGGTGACGGGCTCCTGGGGACGGCGTGGCCGCTGTCCGACGAGCTCACCGGCGAGATCCTCGACGTCGGCGCTGCCGCAGCGAAGTTCGATCTCCAGTTCACCGTGACCGGACTCGCCGCCCGCACCGCGCCGAGCTCCTCGGCGCCCGGCGCGATGCTCGAGGTGACCTTCGATCGGACCCGTTATGGCCACGCCGACACCGAGATCCTCGCAACTCGTCTGTTGCGGGTCGTGCGGGCGATGATCACCCACGCCGACCGCCCGATCGGCGATGTGCGGATCACCGATCCGCTCGAGGTCGCCGACATCAGCCCGGCACGCGGCCCCGAATCGGCACCGCCGCTCACCCTCGGCACGCTGTTCGACGAGGCGGTCCGTCGCAATCCGGACGGCTGCGCCGCGGTCGCCGAGAATGCCGACGGCACCGAGGAATCCCTCACCTACGCCGAGTTGGACGCCCGCGCCAATCGGCTCGCCCGGGTGATCCTGGGACGCGACCTCGGCGACACCGAACCGGTGGTCGCGATGGCGATCCCGCGCTCGATCGACGCACTCGTCGCGATCTGGGCGATCGTGCGTTCGGGCGCCGCCTATGTGCCGATCGACCCGACGTACCCAGCCGACCGGATCGCCCACATGCTCGCCGATTCCGGTGCCGTGCTGGTGCTCACCCGTTCCGATGTCGCCGAGCGTATCGGCGACACCGTGCCCACGGTGGTCGTCGACTCGACTGCAACCCGGTCGCGACTCGGCCGCAGCGCACCCACACCGATCAGCGACCGCGAGCGTATCCCGGTGCACCGCACCGACGCCCTGGCCTACGTCATCTACACATCGGGATCGACCGGGCGACCCAAGGGCGTGCTGGTGCCGCATTCCGGACTGCGCGCGGTGCACGACGAACTGCACACCCGCATGGCGCCCGGCGCCGACTCCCGGGTACTGCATTTCGCCTCCCCGAGTTTCGATGCCTCGGTACTGGAATTCCTGCTGGCGGCATCGGGATCGGCTGCACTGGTGATCGTGCCGCCGGACCTCTACGGCGGAACGGCATTGGCCGAGTTCATCGACCGGCACCGCGTCAGCCACGCGTTCATCACGCCCGCTGCGGTGGCGAGTATGGATCCGGCGTCGGTTCCGACACTGTCGCACCTGGCCATCGGCGGTGAGGCCTACGGCCCCGACCTGGTCCGTCGCTGGGCACCCGATCGGACCGTGCTCAACGTGTACGGTCCCACCGAGACGACGATCATCGTCACCGGCAGTGAACCGCTTGTGGCGCACGCCGATCCGAACGAGATCGGCGCGCTGACCATCGGCACACCCAACAACGGTGTCGCCGCACTGGTCCTGGACCCACGTCTGCATCCGGTACCGACCGGGGTGATCGGTGAGCTGTATCTGCTCGGTGATCAGGTGACCCGCGGATATCACCGCAGGCCCGCGCTGACCGCGCAGCGGTATCTACCGGTCCCGATGCTCGCGGGCCCGGACTGGGCCGGCGCCCGCATGTACCGCACCGGCGATCTGGTCGCGCGGGACGAGCTCGGACGTCTGCGCTACGTCGGCCGATCGGACAACCAGGTGCAGTTGCGCGGCTTCCGCGTCGAACTGGGTGAGATCGACGACGCCCTGTGTGATGATCCGACAGTCGATTTCGCCGTCACCGTGCTGGTGGAGGACGACGCGGCCGAGGAGGGATCGGCGGCCCCGGCCGGCCTGCATTCGTACGTCCGCGCGGCCGACGGCGCCACGATCGACACGGCAGCATTGACCCGGCAGGTCGCGAACCGGTTGCCACGACACATGGTCCCGGCGAGTATCACCGTTCTCGACGAGATCCCGCTGACACCGGTCGGCAAACTCGATCGCGCGGCGCTGCCGCAACCCGCACGCGTTGCCGAAGCCGGTCGCGCACCCAGGCCCGGCACGGAAACCCTTGTCGCGTCGACCTTTGCCGACATACTGGGGATCGCACCGTCCGCGGTGCACGCCGACGACGGGTTCTTCGACCTCGGCGGCAACTCATTGTCGGCGACGGAGGTGAGCGCCCGTCTCTCCTCGGCGACGGGTCGCGACATCCGGGTCAACGACCTGTTCGCGGCGCCGACGCCCGCGGAACTCGCTGCCGTACTGGGCGATTCCGCGAGCACAACGCCTGCCGGCGTCTGCAGCCCCGAGTCCGACGACCACGCACCGTCGGCGATGGCGACGGTGTTGCCGTTGCGGCGTCGACGCACCACCGACGGCCCGGCCCCGCTGTTCGTCATCCATCCGGCGATCGGCCTGTCGTGGAGCTTCTCTTCGCTGCTGGCCCATCTGCCCGCCGACCGCCCGGTGTACGGTCTGCAACACCCGGCGCTGAGCGGCGGCGTGTCGCCGAACACGGTGGGCGAGTTGGCAGCTCACTACGTAGAGCAGATCCGGACGATCCACCCGGACGGCCCGTATCATCTGCTCGGCTGGTCGCTGGGCGGTCTCATCGCCCACGAGATGGCCGTGCAACTCACCGAGTCCGGTGAGAAGGTGGGCCAGCTGATGGTGCTCGACGCCTTCGTCGTCGCACAACGTCCCGATCTGGACACCACCCCGGATCTCGGTGCACTGCTCGCCGAATTCGGCATCCGGCCCCGGCATTCCGGCGAGCTGACCATCGAACGTGCGTGGGAGGCGGTCGTGGCCGCGGGCGGACCGCTGGCCTCGCTCGACGTCGACGAGTTCGCCGCGGTGCACCGGGTGTTCGTCGATGCGTCGCGACTCGCCGAGAACTGGCATCCACGCCGGTACGACGGTGATGCGGTGTTCGTCTCCGCGACCGCGGACACGCCGCCGGGGCCGCCGGCCATCGCCGGTTGGACCCGCGCGCTGCGCGGCCACGTCCACGAGATCCGCCTGAACTGCTCGCACGCCCGAATGTTGCAGGGCGAGAACGTACCCGGGTTCGCCCGCGCCATCGCGCAGGCCTGACGCGGGCGCCACCCGGTATCGATCGAGAGTCCACACGAATCACACGAGATGGGAGCATCACGATGACCAACCCGTTCGACAACACCGACGGGGTCTTCTCCGTCCTGGTCAACCACGAGAACCAGCATTCGCTGTGGCCGGACTTCGCGCCGATCCCGCAGGGATGGCAGCAGGTGTACGGGCCCGACGGACACGACGCCTGCCTGGCCTACGTCGAGGACAACTGGCATGACATGCGGCCGGCGAGCCTGATCGCCGCGATGGGTGAGGCGCCCGACGCCCACCGAACCGGGAGGAACCAGGATGGGACGGCATAGTATGGCCGGCGGATTCGACCCCGACCTCAGTACCTCGCGCCCCGGCGCGACCGACCCGATCACCGAGCGCCTCCCCGCCACCGGCTCGGCTCCCGCACTGGAATTGACCGGTGTGACAAAGACCTTCAGCTCCGGGCCGTTCGGCCGCGGACGTAAGGTGCGCGCACTCGACGGTCTGGATCTGACGGTGCCCGCCGGGACGGTCCACGCGTTGCTCGGACCCAACGGGGCGGGCAAGACAACGACCGTCCGCGCCGTCGCCACACTGATGCGCCCGGATGCCGGTTCGGTGAAGGTGTGCGGTCTCGACGCGCTCGCCGACCCGGGTGCCGTCCGCGACATCATCGGGGTGTCGGGCCAGTACGCCGCCGTCGACGGAACGCTCACCGGTTTCGAGAACCTGCGCATGGTCGCCCAGCTGTACGGACACTCGCGACGTGACGCGAGCGAGCGGGCACGCGCTCTGATCAACGATCTGGATCTCGACGCATCGGCCGATCGGCCGATGCGCACCTACTCCGGCGGCATGCGACGACGCCTCGACCTGGCAGGCGCGCTCATCAACGACCCGAAGCTGATCATCCTCGACGAGCCCACCACCGGTCTCGATCCCCGTGGCCGGCGCCAGATCTGGGAGGTCATCGGTGAGCAGGTCGCCACCGGGACGACGGTGTTGCTGACCACCCAGTACCTCGAGGAGGCCGACGAACTCGCCGATCAGATCACCGTGATCGATCACGGCACGATCCGCGCGCAGGGCACCGCGACAGAGCTCAAGGAGACCACCGCGCCGGCGATACTCACCGTCGAGGTCGCCCCGCATCACGATCGGCACGATCGTGGCAGCGGCACCGCCACCGAGGTCATCGCGACCACGCTGGCCGAGGTCGGTCTCGGCATGCCCGAGCGGATCGACGACGTGCGCTGGTCGGTGCCGGTCGCCGGCGGAACGCGCAGTGCCGTTGCCGCAGTGCGCATCTGCGGCGAGTTCGGGATCGAGATCGTCGACGCCTCGGTGACCACCCCCACCCTCGATGATGTCTTCCTCCGGCTGACCGGTCGCGTCGCCGCCGACCCGCCGACGGGTGGGGACCCACAACGATTGGAGCCCAGCGATGTTCGCTGACACCGCCGTCCTGGTGGAACGAAATCTGCTGACCGTCAAACGCATCCCGACCCTGCTGCTCTCGGCGACCGTCCAGCCGTTGATGTTCGTGGTGCTCTTCGCCTATGTCTTCGGCGCCACCCTCGGCGGAGCCCCCTACCGGGAGTTCCTGATGGCAGGCATCTTCACCCAGACCGTCGTGTTCAACGCCGCCTTCACCACCGTCGGTCTCGCCGGCGACATGTCCGGGGGTATCGTCGATCGTCTTCGGTCGCTGCCGATGTCACGCATCGGGGTGATCGCCGCACGCGTCGGTTCGGACATGCTGCTCGGCGCCATCGGTCTCGCGGTCATGGTGGCCAGTGGTCTGGCCATCGGCTGGCGGGTCCGCGGCAGCGCCGGCGACGCGGTGATCGCCTTTGCCGTGATCGCGTTGTTCGCCCTGGCGATGGCCTGGATCGGTGCGGTCAGCGGTTTGGCAGCACCGAATGTGGAAGTGGCCCAGAGCATCGGGTTCCTGTGGATGTTCCCGGTGACATTCCTCTCGAGTGCGTTCATCTCCGCGCAGAGTCTGCCGGGGCCGCTGCGCGCGATCGCCGAATGGAATCCGGTGACCGCGGTGGCGACGATGGCGCGCGAGAAGTTCGGCAACAGTGCGCCACCGGACTTCCCGACGCCCTCCGGTTGGGTCGCCGACCACGCCCTGGGGTACTCGATCGGCGCGAGCCTGGTGATCCTCGCGGTGTGCGTGCCGGTGTCGTTGCTGCTCTACCGCCGATCGACGAGTCGGTAACGACTGATGATCGATCGACCGGGATCGTGACACCATGCTGATCGGACATGTCTACCGTGGAGGGGTGCCACCCTCCACCGATGACACGTCGCCGCCACACCGCGAGGCCGACACCGACGGGCACGGCGGTTTTGCCGCCGCGCCGCACCCCGACCTGTCGTTCGCCGACGATTCCGATGTCTCGATGCGCGCGTTGCTCGA
>NZ_MVPX01000359.1:0-1907 GCF_002043085.1 Gordonia sp. i37
AGCCGTGGCAGTGCTGCGTGATCAGCGCACCCCGCTGCCCTCGAATCGCACATACCAGCTGTGGCTGGTCGGCGGCGCCAACGCCCAGCCGTCCTCGGCGGGCCTTGTCCGAGGGTCCGGGGCCACCGATCCTCTGCTCATCGAACGCATCGACAACTCTCAGGTTCTGGCCGTCACCATCGAGCCCGAGGGCGGATCACCGCAACCGACGACCGACATTCTCGGGCAGGTGTCGCTGTGATTCCCGGCCGAGGAGAGTCGATACCCGGCTGACAGGACGACCCCCGGACGCCATCGGCGCCGGGGGTCGTCATCGGGTCGGGGGTACAGGGATTCAGGGTGTACCGGGGCTCACCAATCCTCGAGGCGGGTGATGCCGTCCTGCAGCGCGCGTGCGAGTAGATGCGTCTTCGTCGGTGCGGGACGCCCGACGGCCGCATATTTGGCCCGGATTCGCGCCAGGTGGGTGCTCACTGTCGATGCCGCGATGAACAGCTGCTCGGCGGCCTCGTCCTTCGATTCGGCCGCCAACCAGGCGAGAAGGACCTCGACCTCGCGCGGCGAGAGCACCGGACGCCGGATCGGTGCGGGCGCGGGCGCGGCGCTCGGCATGACCGGGCGCATCGGCGGCCGGACCGGTGCGAGCGGACGCATCCTCAGATGCGAGCCCGGCGCGACCGGGGGCCGATAGTCGGCGATACGGGCCACCGAGGCTCGGAGGTCGCGGGGGTGACCGACCGGATGTCCGGGGGCCGGAAGGGGCATGGTGTCCGAAATATCGGAATGCGCGGTCGTCACCGTTGGTCCTCGTTTACTGTCGGGTACCACGGCTCACGCGCGGGGATCGCGCTCGCCGTTCGCACTGGGGTCCATCAACTCTTCACAGAGAATATTAAGGCTGCGTTCAGCAACCGAATAGTCCCAACATGGGGGACGTCGTTTGCAGATGCAAGGATTAAGTGATTCGCCAATCCGTGATCTCAGCAGGGGACTGCACCACCACACTGGCGATCTCGGCACTCGCCCTGCTCACGGTGCCGAGCGGCGACGTTCTCATCCGATCGGATGGATCGATCCCGGCCTTCCCACGACCCACACCACGTAGGATCACCGCGACAGCAAAAGTAGAACATGTTCTAGAACAGACTCACGGCGAGGCAAGGAACCGACGATGACCCACCCTTCCCGACATGACGTACTGGGCTCGACGGTGACGATGCCGGTCGAGATCCGACACGCCCGCTGCTTCGTCGCGGGCTTCACCGCCGACGCGAGGGCGATGCAGACCGCGATCGACGCCGCCGGCGACACCCGCGGTGCGGTGGCGCCGCTTCGGATTCGTCGCGGCCGGGGCATGTGCATGCTGGTCTTCGTCGACTACATCGACGGCGATCTCGGGCCCTACAACGAATTCGGGGTGTGCTTCCTCGTCGATCCGACCACGGCCGACGACGCATCCGTCCCCGGCGGTTCCCGGTCTGGCGGGTCCTGGTCCGGGTTGCGGTCGCTGTTCGCCGGCGACGCGCGGGCCCTCATCCATCGGCTACCGGTCGATGGTGAGTTCACCCTCGCCGCCGGACGCGGGATCTGGGGATTCCCGAAGATCCTCGCCGACTTCGACGTCGACCACGAGTCGGCGACCCGGCACGGCCGGGTGAGCGTCGACGGCCGGCTCATCGCCGACCTCACCGTCAAACCGGGGATACCGATGCCCGCATCTTCGGTGGAGACCACGCTGCATGCGTACTCGCAGCTCGACGGCACCCTGCGGATGACGCCGTGGCGACTGCGGTCGATCACCGGCACCCGGACCCGACTCGGCGGCGCCCGCCTGCACCTCGGCGACCACGAGATCGCCGACGAACTGCGCTCTCTCGACCTGTCGCGGCACGCGCTCATGACGACGT
>NZ_MVPX01000036.1:0-352 GCF_002043085.1 Gordonia sp. i37
CGTGGATCTCGCGCAGTCGGTTGCGGCTCGCCTCGTCGAGCGGAGCCGCACGGACTTCTTCGAGCAGTTGCTTGATCATCGTGCCGATCCGCATGACCTTCGCCGGTTGCTCGACCATGTCGGCGACGTTGGATCCGTCGGACGATTCCGAAGAAGAACCCTCCGCCGCCGCCTGGGTGCCCAGCGGCGAATCGGCGCCGAGAACGACGACCGAATCGTTGTCGGTCTCGGACGCTCCGTCGCGATCGGGGGTGGCAAAGGGATTCGCATTGTTGCCGTCTATGACCATGCTCTCCATTGTGCCCAACCCGCTTGCGGCCAACGCACGGATCCCGGTCATCGGATAACCCCC
>NZ_MVPX01000360.1:0-5996 GCF_002043085.1 Gordonia sp. i37
CCCGCCCCCAGCCAGTCAGGCGGTGTCGCACGTGAGCAATCTCGAAGCCCAGCCGGCGGAAGTCGGATGCCGAACCGTCGCCCAGAACGCGGTCGCCCAGAACTCGTCCGCACAGAACTCGTCGGCACAGAACTCGTCGGGCGAGAAACGACGTCCATTGCGGGCCGAGGTCCTCACCGCCCGTGACGTCCCCCTCGGCGGTCCGCGCGCGATGACGGTCCACCGAACCGTGCCCCAGCGCAGCCGATCGTTGATCGGTGCCTGGTGTTTCGCCGACCACTACGGTCCCGACGACGTCTCGGTCACCGGCGGAATGGACGTGCCACCGCATCCGCACACCGGATTGCAAACGGCGAGTTGGTTGTTCACCGGCGAGATCGAGCATCGCGACACGATGGGCAATCATGCGATGGTCCGGCCGGGTGAACTCAACCTGATGACCGCGGGGCATGGCATCGCCCACACCGAGGTGTCCACCCCCGACACCACGGTGCTCCACGGCGTGCAGCTGTGGATCGCGCTGCCCGCCGACGCCGTGGACACGCCACGGGATTTCGCGCACTACGCGCCACCGCTGGTCACCGTCGGCGAGGTCACCGCGCGTGTCTTCCTCGGTGAGCTGCTCGGCAGCACCTCCCCCGTGCACACCTTCACACCGCTCCTCGGCGCCGAACTCCATTTACCGGCAGGCGCGGAGATCGCCCTCGACGTTCGCGACGACTTCGAACACGGATTCCTCGTCGACTCCGGCCGCGTCGACATCGTCGATTCCACCGCCCCCACCATCGAACGCACCCAACTCGGGTACGTCGGACTCGGCGCGAGCACCATCGCTCTGCGCAACCGCGCCGAGGGCGCAGCTCGCATCGTCGTCCTCGGCGGCGCACCGCTGAACGAGAACATCGTGATGTGGTGGAACTTCATCGGGCGCAGCCACGACGACATCGTCGCCTTCCGCGAGGAGTGGATGGCGCACAGTGAGCGCTTCGGTCAGGTGCAGGGGTACACCGGTGAGATCCAGCACCTGCCCGCCCCCACCCTCCCCGGTACGCGCCTGCGGGCGCGGGAGAACGTGCCGGGGCGGGCGCAGGAGGGCTGAGAGCAGGAGGCGTGAGCGCTCAGGTGCCGAGCAGCCGCGCGAAGTTCGCGATGCCTGCGGACTCGGCGGCGGTGTCGTTCTGGCTGTCGTTGTCGGACAACGCATCCGCGAACGCCCGGGACTGCTGTATGCCACTCTCGAGCAGCGCCGCGAGTTCCCTTGCGGCGCGGTCGATCCGATCACCGAGGGTGGTGGTGTCACCGGAGCCACCCGCCCAATCCTCGGCGGCGGCGTAGACACCCGTGGGCACCACGATCATGCGCAGGTAGCCGAACAGCGGACGCAGCGCGTGGTCGAGCACCATCGAATGCCGTGGGCTTCCACCGGTCGCGGCAATCAGGACCGGCGTGGCCGCCATCTCGTCGACGTCGACGAGATCGAAGAACGTCTTGAACAGGCCCGAGTAGGACGCATTGAAGACCGGGGTGGCGACGATCAGGGCATCGGCACCCTGCACGGTGTCGATGGCCGCGCGGGCAGCGCCGGTGGCAAAGCCCGCGGCCATCGACCGGCCGAGGTCCACGGCGAGGTCGCGGAGATCGATTGTCGTTGTCTGCACCCGGTTTTCACCCAGCACACCGGTCACCGCCGAGACGAGCCGGTCGACGAGCATCCTCGTCGACGACGGCTCGCCGAGCCCGGCATTGACCGCGACCAGTCGGATCATGCCTGCACCTCGTGTTCCTGTATCTCGTCTTCCTCATCGGCGTGCACCGCGGCATCACGCGCCGCCACCAGCGAGGCGTGTGTCGGCGCGTCCGGGACCTCTGCGGGACGCCCCTCGGCGAATCCCTGACGCAATTCCGGCAGGACCGCGCCGAGTTCGTCGAGTTGTTCGAGGACGGTTTTCAGCGGCAGACCCGCGTGGTCGATGAGGAACAGCTGGCGCTGGTAGTCGCCGAAGGTGTTGCGGAACGACAGTGTGCGGTCGACGAATTCGGCCGGGCTGCCCACCGTCAGCGGGGTCTCCCGACTGAAATCCTCCAACGATGGACCGTGCCCGTAGACCGGCGCGTTGTCGAAGTACGGCCGGAATTCGCGGACCGCGTCCTGGGAGTTCTTGCGAATGAAGAACTGTCCGCCCAGCCCGACGATCGCCTGGTTGGCGTTGCCGTGGCCGTAGTGCTCGTAGCGTTCACGATAGAAGTCGATCAGACGCTGGAAATGCTCTGCGGGCCAGAAGATGTGGTTCGCGAAGAAGCCGTCACCGTAGTACGCGGCCTGCTCGGCGATCTCGGGGCTGCGGATCGACCCGTGCCACACGAACGGCGCGACACCGTCGAGGGGGCGGGGCGTCGAGGTGAACGACGTCAGCGGGGTGCGGAACTTGCCCTCCCAGTCGAGCACCTCCTCGGTCCAGAGCCGGTGCAGCAGATGATAATTCTCGATCGCGAGCGGAATACCCTGCCGGATGTCCTTGCCGAACCACGGATAGACCGGGCCGGTGTTGCCACGGCCGAGCATCAGATCCACCCGCCCGTCGGCGAGGTGTTGGAGCATCGCGAAATCCTCGGCGATCTTCACCGGATCGTTGGTGGTGATCAAGGTGGTGGCCGTCGACAGATTCAGCGTCGAGGTCTGTGCCGCGATGTAGGCCAGCGTCGTCGTCGGCGACGACGAGAAGAACGGCGGGTTGTGGTGCTCACCGAGTGCGAAGACATCGAGTCCGATGTCCTCGGCCTTCTTGGCGATCTCGACGATGGCCTTGATGCGCTCGTGCTCGGTGGGAGCAACTCCCGTGGTCGGGTCCACCGTGATGTCGCTGACGCTGAAGAGTCCGAATTGCATGTCGCGCCTCCTGTGATTCCGGGACTGTCATCCAGCTTAACCGGACCATGGTCCGGTTAATTCCGGACCTCGGATGCCCCATCTTCCGGGCACGCTGACCTGGGTGAGTTAGTGTGGGCTTACCCGATCCTCGATGGGAGTCAGAATCATGAAGCTTCGGAAGTCCGTTGCCGCGGCCGCCCTGGCCGGTGCCGCCGTCTTCACCGTTGCCGCCTGCTCGAGCAGCGACGACAACGCCTCCACCACGACCGCGAGCACCTCGGCGGCGACGAGCGCCGAATCCAGCGCCGCGGAATCCTCCGGCAGCGACGCACCCGCTCCCGCAGATCTCGACAACGCCGCGGCTCAGGCCATCCTGGACAAGGCGCTGAACCCCGACACCTCCAGCACCGATCTCGACGCCGTCGTCGACACCAGCAGCCCGCTGACCAAGCCCGCGATCCAGGCCTTCGCCAAGGGCTCCAAGCAGATGGGTTACACCTACAAGGTCACCAAGGTCAGCGGCGACGGCAACGATGCCGCTCTGGTGACCTTCGATGTCGGCGGCGCACACTCCGCCAGCGGCCTGCAGATGAAGTTCGTCAAGGTCGACGGAAGCTGGAAGCTCTCCGGGGACGCGGTGACCTTCCTGCAGTCGATGGCCGGCGGTCACTGACCTCCGACAACGCACTCCCGAGCGCCGCACCGGAAGCCTCCGGTGCGGCGCTCCTGCATCTGCGACCGGTGTGGCTGTAACCGATGCGGCTGGGACCGATCACGCTGGGACCGATCACGCTGGGACCGGATTGCCCGACGCGAGCGCCGGTAGCATGGCAGGACCCGGTGACGGCCGGGACATCGATGCCGAGGGAGGCGCTGTGCGAACCGATCAGGTCACCCGTCCGATTGCGCCCGCGGTGACCGATCGTCATGCGCGCTGGCCTCAGGTGAACGATCTGGTCGATGAACCCGTGGAACCCGAGACCCCGCTCTCCGAGATCCCCAGCGCCCGGAGCGATGTCGTGGACGGGCCGCTGCCGCCGATCGGCGACCTGTGGGGTCGGGCCGAACTCGATCCGATCCCCGAGCTCACAACATCGGGCGTCGGACCTGTCGTCTATCCGCGTGGACGCACCGCTCCGGCGGCAACCGCAGCGGTGGTGTGCGGCGTGGCCTCGGTGCCGCTGACCCTGGCACTCGGCATCGGTGGTGTGCTGGGCATACTGGCGATCATCCTGGGAGTGGCCGCGGTACGCACGATCCGTCGAACACCGGGCATGCGTGGCACCGGTCGCGCGGTGGCGTCGATCGTGATGGGGACGGGCAGCGCCCTGGTCGGGCTACCGATTCTCGCGCTCGTCCTGATGGTCGGCTCGCTGCTGTAGAGCCGCGCGCGGCACAAAGTGCGCGCGCTGCTGTCGCAGGCCGGGACGGATCAGCCGGCGACGCGCAGATGTCCGACGGTGGGCTCGAGATGACGGCCCAGCCAGGCGACCACCTGGTCGATGTTGCGGCCCTGCTCGTCGGGGTCGGAGATCTCGGCCAACGCCGGGACCGAGTGGAGCACGGCTGCGTAGAACGCCGCCTCACGCGACATGCCGTGCTGCGCCATGACCACCTCGAAGGAGTCGAGAGCCTGATCGAGTTCGCCGTAGGTCACCATGTGCCCGCCGAAGCGCACCGCCGGCAACGACGGCGTCATGTCCGCTCTGTCGCGGATGTCCTGCAGTAGTTCATTCATGTGACACTCCCCCACCCGGCTGACTTGATTCATGGTCATCACCCTTCGATCAACCTCCCCGTCGACCGAGGGTTTCTTGCGATCAAGCATCAATCGCTGCGTAACGATATGGGTACCTTACCGCGCGAAATGTGGCGGATTACACACTAAAACTGGTAACGCCCACAACAACATCGGTATATCCGTCAACAGAAACGATAGAGCGTGTGACGTGAGTGATCCATGAGGTTACTGAGTCTGATGTTGAAAAGAAACGTCGCCGTGACCACTGGGGTCCCGGCGACGTTTCGTGACATCTCGTCCTGCGTTCGACGGCTCAGCCGTTCTCCCGGGCGGCCTTGTCCGCCTCCATCGCGTCGATGAGGCTCTTGGGGCGCAGATCGGTCCAGTTCTTCTCCACGTACTCCAGGCACGCGGCCCGTGAATCCTCCCCGAACACCTTGGTCCAGCCGGCCGGGATATCGGCGAACGTCGGCCACAGCGAGTGCTGGTTCTCATCGTTCACGAGCACGTAGAAGCGGCCGTTCTCGTCGTCGAATGGGTTCGTCATCTCTACTCGACTCCTTCAGTCAATCGTCGTTGTCCTCGAGGCGGTTAGGTGAACCTCAGTCGTCTTTCACCGTACCGTCCCCGACCTCGTCGGCGGCACTAACCCCGCCCCGGTCTCCTGCCCTCCTCCGCTACGGAATCGAGCGCTGCCAGTTCGGCGTCGAGCACCGGGCCGATGACGGCGAGCGACGCCGCATCGGCCATCCCCAGATGGTGCGTGGCGACGTCGACGTTGCGGATCTCCCCGGACACGTAGGCGCGCCACCCCTCGGCGATCCTGCGCGGATCGTCCTTGTCCTCGGTCGCGGTGAACACCTGCAGATCGCCGCGGAAGACCGCCGGCACGAAGTCCAGGACCACCTGCGGCGACAACTCGAAGCTCGTCATGATGCGATCGACCTGGTCGGCGCCCAGCAATCCCATGCCCGCGATCTGGGCCCGGATGATCGCGGTGACCTCCTCCGGCGTGGACGCCTGCACGTCGTCACCGAGATCGAACAGGTCGCGCCAGCCACCGAGGACGTCGACGACCACCGAACCGTCCTGCTCGGCGCCGGGTCGTGCGGTCGCGTCGGGGGCGGGCTCGACGGTCTGCTCGGTCGCCCCCGGGTCCTCCGGTACGGAGTCCATGACGCCGAGGAAATCGACGGTCTCGCCCTCGCTCTGCAGACGCGTGGCCATCGCATGCGCGATCACACCACCGACCGACCAGCCCAGGATGCGATACGGGCCATGCGGTGCGACCTCGCGGATCTGCGCGACATAACGCTGCGCGAGCGCGTGGGCATCGGTGATCGACGGTTCGCCACCGACCACATGCGGGTCCTGCAGGCCGTAGAT
>NZ_MVPX01000361.1:0-7707 GCF_002043085.1 Gordonia sp. i37
CCGCCCCCCCCCCGCCGTAGAACCAGGCCAGCCCACCGGCGGGGTGAACGCAGAACAGCGGCGGTCGCGAACCCTCGGCGCGCAGGGTGATCAGCACGTCGGCAGTCGCGGCGTCGGCCCCGGTGATGCGTTGGGCCAGCCCGCGCACCGTCGCGTCCGAGAACAGCCAGGCCAGTTCGATCTCGAGTTGATGCTCGCCGCGCAGATATGCCGCGACCCGCGCCGCCGACAGGGAATTGCCCCCCAGATCGAAGAAGCTGTCGTCGGCACCGACCTCGTCGACGTCGAGTACCTCGACGTAGGCGGCGGCGACGGCACGCTCGACGTCGTTGCGCAGCGGCTCGATCTCGCGCTCGACGATCTGCGGCGCGGGCAATGCCCGTTTGTCGAGCTTGCCGACCGGGGTGAGCGGCAGATGCGCGAGCACCGTGATCGACGCGGGCACCATGTGCGCCGGGAGCCGCCGGGTGAGGTGCGCGCGGAGATCGGCGATCAACGTCGCCTGATCGGCGTCGGGATCGGTCGGCACCACGTAGGCGGCGAGCGCCGAGGCCACCGATCCCCCAACTCCTTCCGCACCGACCCCGTCAGCACCGACCCCGATGACGACGGCGGCGTCGACGAGGCGGTGCCGGCCGAGTTCGGCCTCGATCTCGCCGAGTTCGATCCGTAGTCCGCGCAACTTGACCTGATCGTCGCTGCGGCCGGCATATTCGATCACCTGACGTCCGTCGGGCCCGCGACGCCGGCGTGCGAGGTCGCCGGTGCGGTACATCCGTGTACCGGGCGCGCCGAACGGTGCGGCGACGAAGCGCTCGGCGGTCAGACCCGGGCGGTCGAGGTAGCCCCGCGACAGCGCGCACCCGGCGATGTAGAAGTCGCCGACGACACCCTCGGGCACGGGATGCAGCCGGGCATCGAGGACGACCTGCTGCAGTCCGTGCAGCGGCGCACCGATCCGCACCGGCGTCCCCGGAGTGGCGATCTCGCCGATGTTGGTGAGGATCGTCGTCTCGGTGGGGCCGTAGGCATTCTGTATCCGGACGTGCGCCGACCAGTGGTCCTGCAGCGCCTGCGGTACGGCCTCACCACCGACGGCGATGCACTCCACCGCGGGCAACCGGGCCGGGTCGAGGGTCGACAGGGTCGTCGGGGTGAGGAACGTGTGTGTCACCTCACGGTCGATCATGAACTCCTGCAACGCCTCCCCGCCGACGGCGTCGGCCGGTCGATAGACCAGGGTGCCGTTGTTGGCCACGGCGAGAAGATATTCGAGGACCGAAGCGTCGAAACTCGGTGACGCATAACCCATCACGATCGGCCCGTCACCGACGCCGAGCCGCGCCGACTCGGCGCGTGCGAAGTTCCACAATCCGGTGTGCGAGACCGCGACACCCTTGGGCCTGCCGGTCGAGCCGGAGGTGTAGATGACGTAGGCCACGTTGTCCGGACGCACCACCCGCAACCGGTCCTCGGCACCGATCGGCGCGTCGTCCATCGCCGCGATCTCGGCTGCGGTCGACTCGTGATCGGTTGCCACCCACTCGAAGTCATCACCCGGCAGGTCACCGACGGACGCGATCGACAAGCCGAGGACGGCCCCGGAATCCTCGATCATGGCCGAAACGCGCTCGGCCGGATAGCCGGGGTCGATCGGTACGTAGCCGCCACCGGTCTTGGCGACCGCCCAAATCGCCACGAACAGATCGGCCGACCGCGGGATCGCTAGCGCCACCAGTGATTCGGCGCCGATTCCGCGGCCGATGAGCCATCGTGCCAGCCGGTTCGAGCGGGCATCGACGTCGCGGTAGGACAGTGCTGTACCGGAGGGGTCGATGACCGCGGTACGTCTGCGCTGGCCGGCGACCGCCGCGGCGAAGATGTCGGCGAGCACCATGGGCGCCACCTCGGGCCCCCCGGACACCGGGACCAGCTCGTCGATCTGTTCGGCCCGCAGCAGCGGTGCGTCCCCGACCGCGGTACCCGGCTCGGCGGTCAGCCGATCCAACAGACCGACCAGGCTCGCGGCCATCGACTCGACGCGGTGCGCATCGAACAGATCGGTGGCGTACTGCACGGCGCCGGACCAGGAGTGGCCCGCCGCTGCCGGGGTCACCGAGAACAGCAGGTCGACCTTGGCCGGGATCTCCCCGATCGACAGCGGCCGAACCTGCAGACCGGCCATCTCACCGCCGGCGACCGACTCCCCGGCGAGTTCGGCGATCACCGACTGTTCGAGGGTGAGCAGGACCTGGGTCAGAGGCGCAAACGCTTCCGAGCGCACCGGATTGAGGTGATCCACCAACGTCTCGAACGGGATGTCGGCGTGCGCGTACGCGTCGAGATCGATGCCCCGGATGCGTTCGAGCAGGCCGTGGAAGGACTCCTGAGCCCGATAGTCGGACCGCAGGACCAAGGTGTTGACGAACATGCCGATCAGCGGGTCGAGTTCGGGTCGGCCACGGCCGGCGACAGGTGTGCCGACCGCGATGTCGTCGCTCGCCGACAGCCGGGCGAGCAGTACCGACAGCCCGGCGTGGATCACCATGAACGGGGTGACCCGATACTCCTGGGCGAGTGCGGTGATCCGCTCGGCGATCGGGGCGTCGATCTCGAAATGTGTTGTCGCCCCGCGGGTGGACGCGACCACCGGACGCGGACGATCCGTCGGCAGGTCGAGCACACTGGGCAATCCCGCGAGCTGATGCGACCAATAGTCCCACTGTGCGTGCAGGATCGAACCCGGCTCGTCGACCGACCCGAGGTGCCGGTGCTGCCATACCGCGACGTCGGCGAATTGCAGTGCGAGCGGCTCGAACTGCGGTGGCACTCCGGCCACCCGTGCGTGGTACGCCGTCACCAGATCGGCGACGAGCGGCGCCAGTGACTCGCCGTCGGCGGCGATATGGTGCAGCACCAGCACGAAGACGTGCTCCTCGGGGCTCGCCGACCACAAGCGGGCGCGCAGCGGGAAGTCGACGGTGACGTCGAACCCCGTCGTCGCCGCCGCCTCGAGGTCGTCGCGGCTCCCGGCTATCTGCCAGTCGACCGGCGCGGATACCGGGTGGACGAGTTGCTCGGGCACACCGGCGTTCTCGGGGAAGGTGGTGCGCAGGATCTCGTGGCGGGCGACGACGTCGAGGACCGCGGCATGCAAGGCCTCGACGTCCAACGCGCCGTGCAGGGCCAGCGCCGCGGGCACGTTGTAGGCCGGTGAGGTGGGGTCGAACCGGTTGATGAACCACATGCGTTGCTGCGCCAGGGACAGCGGCACGCGGTCGGGTCGTGGCGCGGGTGGCACCATCGCCGGACCCGATGCGCCCCGACCGCCGGCGAGGGCGGCGAGTTCCCGGACGCTCGGTGCCTCGAAGACGTCACGGACCGAGATCTCGCGTCCCAGCGCCTCACCCGCGCGCGCCGCCACCCGCATCGCCGACAGCGAGTTGCCGCCCGCGTCGAAGAACGACGCGGTCACACTGACCTGCTCGACGCCGAGCACGCCGGCGAAGACCTCGGCGAGCACCTGTTCGGCCGGTGTGGACGGTGCCACGATCTCCCCCGACACCTGTTGCGGCGCAGGTAGTTCTCGGCGTGAGATCTTGCCGGCGGTGTTGAGCGGCATCTGCTCGAGCAGCACCCAGGTGGCCGGCCGCATGAACTCCGGCAGCGCCCGGGTCACGGTGGCCTTGACGGCATCGAGGTCGACGGTGTCGGGCGCGAGATAACCCACCAGCGATTCGCCGGCAGGTGTGGCGACCACCGTCGCGGCGGCATGGACGACCCCCAGGGCGGAGGTGAGCACGGCCTCGATCTCGCCGAGTTCGATGCGCTGGCCCCGCAGCTTGGTCTGGAAATCGGTGCGGCCCAGGTACTCCAACTCGCCCTCGGCGTTCCAGCGCACCAGGTCGCCGGTGCGGTAGAGCCGAGCGCCGGCAGGCCCGTAGGGGTCGGCGACGAACCGTTCGGCGGTCAGGGTGGGTTGGCCGGCGTACCCGCGAGCCACGAGATCCCCGCCGAAGTACAACTCGCCGGGCAGCCCCGGCGGAACCGGACGCAGACGCTCGTCGAGGACGAGCGCGACGGTGTTCCACAGTGGCCGACCGATCGGCACGGTGTGGCCGTCGCGCCGGATGTGCTGCACCGCGGCGTAGATCGTCGTCTCGGTGGGACCGTACTGGTTGTACAGTTCCGTGGCGGGCAGCAGTCGCCCGATCGCGTCGGCCACCGGGCGGGTGAGCGCCTCACCACCGGTGTGCAGCAACCGTAACGCCGTGAGTTCGGCCAGGTCGGATTCGTCGACGATCTCGGCCATCGCGCCGAGCACCGAGGGCACCAGCGTCGCCGAGGTGACGCCGTGATCGATCATGCGGCGCGTCACCAGCACCGGGTCGCGATGCTCTCCGGGGTGGAGCAGGACGAGCCGTCCGCCGCACACCACGGGGCGCACGATCTCGATGATCGCGGGGTCGAAGGTGTACTCGAGTTGTTGCAGCACAACGTCGTCCGGGCCGAATCCGTAGTAGTCGCGGTCGAAGGCCAGATGCGTGCTCAACGCCCGACGCGAGACGGTGACACCTTTGGGTCGTCCGGTCGACCCGGAGGTGAAGATGGTGTAGGCCGCGTGCTCGGGAAGGACCGTCGCGCGGCGATCGTCGGCGGTGACCGGTGCGACGGCGGTGGAGTCGACCACAGAGAGATCCACGGCAGTGGCGGCATCGACCGTCAGGGTCCGCACGTCGGGCAGTGCGGCGATCCCGTCGGGGATCGGGCCGGGTCCGACGAGGACGAGTGACACGTCGGCAACCTCGGTCATGTAGCGCACCCGATCTGCCGGTGCGCCGGTGTCGATCGGCACGAACTGTGCGCCCGCAGCCCACACGGCGTGGATCGCCACGATCATCTCCACCGAACGTGGGATACACACGGCCACAGCCGTGTCCGGTCCCACTCCGGACGCGATCAGCTCACGGGCGAGCGTGCTCGCGCGGGTGAGCAATTCGGCATAGGTGACCTCTCGCTCGTCGGCGATCACCGCGATCGCGTCGGGCGTGTCGGCGGCGCGGCGGGCCAGCAGGTCGGTGACCGCATCGCCCTCGAGCGGTACCACCGCGCCGTGCGACCAGTCGTCGAGGAGTGCTGCGGTGGCCGAATCCACCAGCGGCACTTCGCCGATCGGGGTGTCTGGTGCGTCGACGAAGGTCTGCAGGATTTGGGTGAGCGCGGTGGCGAAGATCATGATCTGCGCCTCGTCGAAGGCCGTGGGCAGATACGCGAATCGCAGGTGGAGCCGATCCCCGCGCACCGAGGTCGCGAGGTTCAGCGGGTAGTGGGTGGAGTCGCTGACGTCCACGCCGCGCACCTGTAGTCCCCCGACCGCCGTCGGCGACGCCGAGGACAGGGAGGCGGTGTCCACCGGGTACGACTCGTGCACGGTGAGGGTGTCGAAGGCGATGGGAACGCCGCTGTGCGCGATGATCTCGGGCAGACCGAGATGCTGGTGGTCGAGGACCGCGGTCTTGTCGTCCTGCAGGGCGCTTGCCACGGCCGCCAGCGTGGCGTCGGGGTCGACGTCGACGACCACCGGCAGCGTGTTGATGAACAACCCGACCATGTTCTCCACGCCGGGTAGATCGGCGGGACGGCCCGACACGGTCTCCCCAAAGGTGACCACACGCGACTCTGAGAGCCGCGCGACCAGCAGCGCCCAGGCGACCTGTAGCACGGTGGCCAGGGTGGTGCCGTGTCGACGGACCGAATCCTCCAGTGCGGCGGTGAGTTCGGCCGGCACGGCAACGATGTGTTCGGCTGGTCGGTGTTCGGCGGTGGCCTCGGCACCCGGTGCGACGAGGGTCGGCCCCTGCGCACGAGCCAGTCGTCGCGCCCACGCCTGCAGCCCCGCGCGATCGTCGATGCGGCCGATGTGGTGTAGGAAGTCCCGGAAGTCTCCCCCGAATCCGTCGCCGGTGTAGGCCGATCCGGTGGCATACAGCGCCATCAGGTCGGCCAGGACCAGTGGCCCCGACCAGCCGTCGAACAGGATGTGGTGGTTGGTGATCACCACATCGGTCTGATCGCCGTGACCGATCACCACCACCCGGAGCAGCGGCGGCGACGCGAGGTCGAACGGCTCGTTGCGTTCCTGCCGCGCGATCTCGGCCACCCGGTCCGGTGCCGCGGCGTCGTCGGCGAGGTCGACGACCCGCCACCCGGCCCGTGCGTCGGGCGGGATCACCGCGAGGACCGCACCACTGCGGGCACGCACGAACCCGGAGGCGAGCACCCGGTGCCGGAGCAGCAACTCGTCGGCGGCCGCACGCAGCCGGTCGAGGTCGACGTCCCCACCGAGCCGGAGCACCGCCTGGGTGACGTACGCATCGACGACGTCGTCTGCGGTGTCCGCAGTGCCACCCGAGGTGGCCGTGGCCGGGCCGTTACCGGCGAGCACCGACTGGAAGTAGAGGCCGCGTTGCAAAGGCGACAGCGGCCAGATCGCCGCTCCGGGATAACGCGCCGCCACCTCGTCGAGGTCGTCCTGGGTGGCGTGACTGCCGGGCACGTCGGACGGTGAAAGACCCACCGGCTCTCCGGCGTCGACGATCTCGGTGAGTTCGGCCAGTTCTCGCCGCCACCGCTCGGCGATGTCGGTGGCGTCGGCCTCGGAGAGTACGCCCTGGGCGAATCGCAGATCGGCGGCCAGTACCGGCCCATTCGCTCCGGTGGTGACGGCGGCGTTGATGGTCAGCGGCGCCATCACCGGCATCGCCCCCGACACCGAGGACGGCAGGAACGGCGCGTCGGGTGCGGGCAGGAAGTGGGCCGTCGCGCCTCCGCCGACGTCTCCCCCGCCGCCGACGTCTCCCCCGCCGTCGGTGGCAGCCCGGTTGCCGAGGTAGTTCAGGGCGATCGTCGGCAAGGGGCGTTGCGCGAGAGGCGAGTTCGCCACCGCACGCAGGTCGGCGAATCCGATGCCATGATCGGGGATCGTCAGTCGTTGTTCCTTGGCCGATTTGACCGCGTGCACGGCGTCGGCACCGGGGTCGACGAGCATCGGGATCAGGGTGGTGAACCATCCGACGGTGCGCGAGAGGTCGGCACGACGCGGGTCCGGGCCGGACTCGAGGATGTCCTCGTGGCGGCCGTGGCCCTCGACGAGGATCGTCACCGCCCGATCGTCGGCGATACCACGCTGCTGCTGCCAGGACCGGATCGCGCGCGACAGGGTGCCGGCGAGAACGTCGTTGACGCTGCCGCCGAATGCTTCGGGCACGGCCGCGAGCAGTGACCCGGTGATCGGCGCGTCGATCCGCGCGATCACCGAGCCGACCGTGCGCAGGCGGTCCCGCTGCGGATCGGGGGCGACGCCCAGCCGGGTGGGCGTCTCCGGAGAGCGCGAAAGCCACAGCGCCAGTTCGGATTCCCGCGACTCGCGCCGATCGGCCAGCGCCTGTTGCCAGGCGCGCATCGACGTCGGCTCGGAGCGTACGACCGGCGGCGTGCCGGCCGACACCGCCGCCGCCGCGGTGAGCAGGTCCTCGATGAGGATCGGCCACGACACGGCGTCGACGGCCAGATGGTGGATCACCAGGACCAACCGGGCGGCGTCGGCACCGACCACCAGCGCGGCACGCATCACCTGCCCGGCGGCCGGATCCAGTAGCGCTGCCGCCCGCGCATGAGCGGCGCGCACCGATTCGTCGAAATCTTCTG
>NZ_MVPX01000362.1:0-2769 GCF_002043085.1 Gordonia sp. i37
TCGCCGGTCGTCAACGCCCATCCGACCGCGCCGCGGGTCAGTCGCGCCGTGAGCATCGGGTGCGCCGCGCAGACCGCCGCCAGCATGGTCGCGAGATCGTCGACCGACAGTTCCCTCGGTGCCGCCAGCACCATCGACTGGTTGAAGTCGGCGAAGTCCTCGGGTACGGGCGAGGTGTCGACCATCCACGAGATGATCGCGCCGAGTTCGGTCGGCCCGGTGGGTCCGCCGGGCGGGTCGGCCAGTACCGGCAGCGCTGTGGCACCGTCGGTGGCTGCACGGGCCATCGCCCGAACAGTCTTGTGTTCGAAGATGTCTCGTGGGGTCAGCGTCAGTCCGGCGGCCTTGGCCGCCGAGGCGAGCTGGATGGACATGATGGAGTCGCCGCCGAGGGCGAAGAACGATTCGGTCACGCCGACCTCGTCACGACCGAGGAGGCCGGCGACGATCGCGGCGAGAGCGGTCTCGGCGGCGGTGGCCGGCGATACGCGATCGGCGGCCTCGAATACCGGCTCCGGCGCGGGCAGCGCGGCCCGGTCGAGTTTGCCTCCCGGGGTGAGCGGCAACTCCGCGAGGACGACCACCTGGTGCGGGATCATGTGCCCGGCCAGCCGTGCACCGGCGGCGGTGACGATACGCGCCGGGTCGATGGTGGCGCCGTCGTCGGGAACCAGGTAGGCCACGAGCCGCGATCGCCCGGAGTCGTCGGCGACTCCGAGGACCACCGCCGAGGCCACCTCGGGTAGATCGGTGAGCACGGACTCGATCTCGCCGAGTTCGATGCGTTGCCCGTTGATCTTGACCTGATGGTCGGCGCGCCCGGCGAATTCGATCTGCCCGTCGCGGCGCAGACGCACCAGGTCGCCGGTGGCGTACATCCGCTGCCCTGGGATACCGGTGAACGGGTCGGCGACGAAGGACGTTGCCGTCAGGCCCGGCCGTCCCAGGTAGCCGCGGGCCAATGAATCGCTGGTCCCCAGATACAGCTCGCCCACCACCCCGCGCGGCACGGGGTGCAGTCGCGCATCGAGGACGTAGGCGGTGAATCCGCGGACAGGATGGCCGATCGTCACCGGTCGGCCCACCTCGGAGCGGCCGGTGCTCGACCAGACCGTAGCCTCCGACGGGCCGTAGAAGTTGTACATGCGGCGTCCGTCGGCCCCGCGTCCGTCGGCACCGCGCCCATTCGCCCAGCGCGCCACCAGTTCCGGCGGGCAGGCCTCACCGCCGGTGACCAGATTGCGGATCGTGCGACCGCGTTCGACCGGGACGGTCGCGAGCACCGTCGGGGTGATCAGGGTGTCGGTCACCCGATCGCGGCTCAGGACGGCGCCGAGGGCCTCCCCGGCGTAGGCGGTCGGGGGCGCCACCACCAGGGTGTGTCCGAGTGCGACGGACCACATCATCTCCAGCACGGAGGCGTCGAAACTCGGTGAGGCGACGTGCAGGACGCGGGTGTCGGGCGCCTGTTCGGGGGTTCCGGTGATCTCCCGGAGAGCGTCGACGAGAGTCGCGATGCCACGGTTGCCGACGCCGACGGCCTTGGGTCGGCCGGTGGAGCCGGAGGTGTAGACGAGGTAGGCCAGGGTGTCCGGGCCGATCTCGCCGGCACGGTCGGCTGCGGTCACCGGCGCTGCCGGGCGGGCGGGATCCGTGGCGATCGCGACATCGATCCAGTCGCAGCCGCCGGCGGCACCCAGGCGGTGTCGGGTCGCCGCGTTGGTGACGCCCAGGCGCACACCGGAATCGGCGATCATGTAGTCGATGCGGTCCTGGGGGTAGGCCGGATCGATGGGCACGTAGGCGGCTCCGGAACGAATCACGCCGAATACTGCCACGACGGAATCGACGGAGCGTTCGAGGCCGACGGCGACCACGTCGTCGGGGCGCACACCGCGCGCGATGAGCTCGCGCGCCAACCGGTGGGTGCGCTCGTCGAACTCGCTGTGCGAGAGCACCTCACCGTCGCAGATCACCGCATCACAGGCCGGGTCGAGCACCCGCGCGTCGAGGATGTCGACGAGCGGTCGGGGTGTGCTGATCCCGCCGTCGGCGGCCGGCTCGAGGACGCCGGTGGAATTACGACTGGGGCGCATCGCCGAGAGCGCGGCATCGTCGACGACGTCGATGTCGCCGACCGCGCGCCGGGGGTCGGCGACCATGGTGGTGACGACCTGGAGCCAGGTCTGCGCGAACCGGACGACGGTGTCCTCGTCGAACAGCGATGTGGCGTAGAGGAAGTCGGCACGCATCGGACGATCGGCGGACCGGTCGGCGACGCCGACCGTCAGATCGAACTTGGCCACCGCGTTCAGCGGTCCGAGCGGGCGTGCGGCCAGCCCCGCCACCTGAACCTCGGCCTCGGCGTCTGCGGGGGCGCCGGCCGATTCGTGGGTGAACGCGATCTGCACCAGCGGTGGGTAGGCGGTCGAGCGCTCGGGGGCGAGTTCGTCGATGAGATCGTCGAATTGCACGTCGGCGTGGGCGAAGGCTTCGACGTCGGTCGAGCGCACCGCCGCCACGAAGTCGCCGATCGGCACTGCCGGATCGACGTCGGTGCGCAGCACGAGGGTGTTGACGAACATCCCCACCAGATCGGCGAGCGCGGCGTCGGTGCGCCCGGCGATCGGCGCCCCGATCACCACGTCGGAGGTGGCGGCCAGGCGCGCCACGGTGATGGCCAGCGCGGCGTGAGAGAGCATGAACGCCGTCACATCATGTTCGCGGGCAAAGGCTTCGAACTTCGCCGCCACCGCGTCGTCGACCTCG
>NZ_MVPX01000363.1:0-32255 GCF_002043085.1 Gordonia sp. i37
CCCGCCGTCGTGTCGAGCACCGCGGGGCGCGGGCGGTCCATCGGCAGGTCGGTGACCGCGGGCAGTCCCGCGAGGTGGGCACGCCAGTAGGCCATCGCAGCGGCGGCCGGCGATCCGGGATCGGCGACGTCCCCGACGACCTCGCGCTGCCACAGCGCGAAGTCGGCGTACTGCACCGGCAGTGGCAGCGGTGCGTCGATCCCCGCGCCGGTGCGTCGTAGGTAGGCATTGAGCAGATCCCCGACGAACACCGGCGAGGACTCACCGTCAAAAGCGATGTGATGCACCGTGATCACCACATCGGAATGTGCGGCACGATCCTCCGCGGCGCGGCCCCCACCGCGATCGGTTCGCACCCGCACCCGGATCGGCAGGCGGCTCGACACGTCGAACCCACGGACGGCACTCGCGGCGAGTTCGGCCTCGTCGTCGGTGACCGCGAAGTCGAGTTCTTCTGCCGCCGCGTCGGTCTCGAGTATCCGCTGGTATGGGCCGGCGCCATCGGACGGGTAGACGGTGCGCAGCACCTCGTGTCGCGCGAGGACGTCGAGGACGGCCAGCCGAAGGGCGTCGGTGTCGACCGCACCCTCCACTCGCAGGCCCATCGGGATGTTGTAGGCCGACGAGTCGGTGTCGAACTGGTTGATGAACCACATCCGCGACTGCGCGGTCGACAGCGGAAGCCGTTGCGGCCGTGGTCGTGCCGTGAGCTGTGCCCGGGTCCGGCCGCGGCCGGTCAGGGCGTTGGCGAGTCCGCGGACCGTCGGCGTGTCGAACAGATCGCGGACGGTGACATCGGCGTCGAGTGTCTGCGCCACCCGGGCGGCGACGCGGGTCGCTGCCAACGAGTTGCCCCCGAGGTCGAAGAACGACTCGGTCACGCTCACCCGATCGAGTCCCAGCACGTCGGCGTAGATCGCCGCGATCTCGGTCTCGGGTCCGGTCTCGGGCGCGACGATCTCACGGACCTCGATCTCCGGCCGGGGCAGCGCGCGACGGGCGACCTTGCCCGCACTGTTGCGGGGCATGACCGCCATCGGCACCCACAAGGTGGGTCGCATGTATTCCGGCAGTGCCCGCGTGACGGTCGCCCGGACGGCGTCGAGGTCGACGTCGTCGGGGCTCACATAACCGACGAGCTGTGCTCCCGCGGGAAAGTCGACGACGGCCGCGGCGGCGTGCACGACACCGGGGGCCGATGCGAGTACCGCCTCCACCTCGCCGAGTTCCATCCGCTGCCCGCGCAGTTTGACCTGAAAGTCGGTGCGGCCCAGGTACTCGATTTCGCCGGCGGAGTTCCAGCGCACCAGGTCGCCGGTGCGGTACAGGCGCGCGCCGGGCGGCCCGAACGGATCGGCGACGAAGCGCTCGGCGGTGAGCGCCGAGGCAGAGGCATACCCACGCGCGATCTGGATGCCGCCGAGGTAGAGCTCACCGGGCACGCCGACCGGTACGAGTTGCAGCCGCGCGTCGAGCACGAACGTGGTGGTGCTCGGCACCGGGACACCGATGGGCACGGTGGCCTCGCCGGGCAGGACGTGGTGGGCGGTGACGTCGACCGCCGCCTCGGTGGGGCCGTAGAGGTTGTGCAGCTCCAGCGCGGGCAATTCGGCGAGGACCGCCTGCGCGGTGGCCGCCGCGAGCGCTTCCCCGGAGGTGAACATCGCCCGCAGCGAACGCAATCCGGACAGCCGCGGGCCGAGCACGTCGACGAACGTGGCCAGCATCGACGGCACGAAGTGGATGACCGTAACGTTCTCGGTGGTGATCAGGTCGGCGATGTGGTCGGGGTCGCCGTGCCGATCCGGCTCGGCCAGCACGAGGGTCGCGCCGACGGTCGCGGGCAGGAACAACTCCCACACCGACACGTCGAAGGTGATCGGCGTCTTCTGCAGCACGACGTCGGAGTCCTTGAACCCGTACCACTCCCGCATCCACTCGAGCCGGTTGACGATCGCCGAGTGGGAGACCGTCACCCCCTTGGGGCGCCCGGTGGAACCGGAGGTGAACAGCGTGTAGGCGGCATCGTCGGGCCGGATCGGTGCGCGCCGTTCGGCGTCGGCGATCGGCGGGGTCGCCGGGTCGATCGGCACCCACGTGTCGACGCCGATCACCCGGATCGGTTCGGGCAGGTCGGCGATCACCGCGGGAGCCGCGCCGTCGACGACGAGGACGATCCGGGCGTCGGCGGTGTCGAGCATGTATCGCACCCGGTCGAGCGGTGCGTCGACGTCGAGGGGGACGTAGTGGCCGCCGGCCTCGACGATCGCGTGGATCGCGACGAGCATCTCCACCGAGCGTGGCATCGCCACGCCCACCGCCACATCGGGGCCGACGCCCGCGGCGATCAGCCATCGGGCGAGATCGTTGACGCGCGCCGCGAACTCCGCGTAGGTGACCCGTCGGTCACCGCACACCACGGCCACGCCGGGCGACGCGGCACTCATCCGGACGACCTCGGTCACGCGTTGTCTCCCTCTCTGTGCCCCGTGTCCCCATGCCGGTTGTCCCCGTGCAGGCCGCCCCCGTGCCACTGTGTACTCGCGTCGTCGGTGCGGGGTCGCGCCCTGTCCGACATCAGTGTCGACAGGGTGCTCGCGGGATGGCGCCCCGGGGTGCCCGACGACCACTGCACCAGCGTGTCACGTTCGGTCGGGGCGACGATCGGGGCGGCACCGACCACAGCGTCGGGCGTCTCGGTCACCGCGTCGAGCACGGCGACGAAACGCGCCACCAACGTGGCGATACCGGCCTCGTCGAAGAGGTCGGTGGCGTACACCACCGACGACCGCCATGGTCCGTGAGCGCTCGCGCCGATGCTGATCGACAGGTCGAGCTGCGCACCGACCACCGGCGGGGTCATCGGCGTGATGACGATGCCGGAGTCGTCGGCGACGGCGTCGGTCGGTGTCGGCTGCGCCAGGGTCAGCAGCACCTGCGCCAGCGGTGAGAATGCTTGTGAGCGCACCGGATCGACGGCGTCGACGATGGTCTCGAACGGGATGTCGGCGTGCGCGAACGCTTCGAGGTCGACTCCCCGGACATCGTCGAGCAACTCCGCGAATCCCGTCGCGGGATCGACGACGGTCCGCAGGACGAGCGTGTTGACGAACATGCCGATCAGTCCGTCGAGTTCGGCCTGGCCACGGCCGGCGATAGGGGTGGCGATCGCGATGTCATCGGTCGCCGAGAGCCGTGCGAGAAGCACCGCGAGTGCCGCGTGGATCACCATGAACGGGGTGACGCCACGGTCGCGCGCCAGACCCGACACACGGTCGGCGATCGGGCCGGGGATCTCGAACTCGAAGAGCGCACCGGCCTGCGAGGCGACCGCGGGCCGCGGATTCTTCGCGGGCAGGTCGAGAACGTCGGGGAGCCCGCGCAACTGCTCTCGCCAGTAGGTGAGCTGACGTCCGACGACGGTCTGCGGGTCATCGGCGGAGCCGAGTTCGCGGTGTTGCCACAGTGCGTAGTCGGCGAATTGCACCGGCAGTGGCGCGAATTCGGGGTTCTCGCCGGCCACCCGGGCTCGATAGGCGGTGATCATGTCCGCGATCAAGGGCCGCATCGATTCGCCGTCGCCGACGATGTGGTGGATGACCGCGAGCAGGACCCAGTCGTCGTCGCCGGCGTGCCACAGCCGGACCCGGAACGGCGGTCGCGCAGTGACGTCGAAGCCGGTGGCCGCGGCCTCGTACATCTGTGTCTCGTCGGCGACCACCGCCCAGTCGAGGCGGGCGAGAACGTCGTCGGGGCCGTGTACCCACTGCACCGGTTCGCCGTCGATCGTCGGGAATGTGGTTCGCAGGATCTCGTGGCGCGCAACGACATCGCGCACCGCAAGCGCCAGTGCATCGGGATCCAGGGGCCCGCTGATGCGCAACCCGACCGGAATGTTGTAGGCGACCGAGTCCGGCTGCAGGCGGTTCAAGAACCACACGCGGCTCTGTGCGAAGGACAGCGGGACGGGCTCGGGTCGCGGGACGACGGCCCGGACCGGCGCGAGTGCACCGGCGCGGCCCGCGGCCACCCGGGCCAGTGCCCGCGGGGTCGATGCCTCGAATACGTCGCGCACACCGAGGTCGGCGTCGAGCGCATCACCGACGCGTGCTGCGAGTCGGGTGGCGGTGAGCGAATTGCCGCCCAGGGCAAAGAAATCCGCGGTGACCGACACGGTGTTCACGCCGAGGATCTCGGCGAAGCACGCCACCACTGCGGCCTCGGCGGCCGATGCGGGGCCGACGTGCTCACCGGCGTCGAGCACGGGGTCGGGAAGTGCACGTTTGTCAACCTTGCCCGCAGGCGTGAGCGGCAGGTGGTCGAGGACGGTGACAGCCGCGGGCACCATGTGCGCGGGCAGTCGCCGGCCGAGGAACTCAGTGAGGTCGGCCGGTGTCACCGATTCGGCTGCGGTGCCGCCGTCACCCGAGGTCACGACGTAGGCGGCGAGTGCGGTCGCGACCGATCCGCCGACCCCGATCACGACGGCGGCGTCGATCGCGGGATGCGCCGTCAGTGCCGTCTCGATCTCGCCGAGTTCGATGCGCAGGCCACGCAACTTGATCTGGTCGTCACTGCGTCCGACGTACTCGATCACCAGCCGTCCGGTGTCGGACGAGCCGGTGTCGAACGAGCCGGTGCCGGAGGGTCCGGACCTGGCAGCTACCCACCGGACGACGTCGCCGGTGCGATACATCCGCTCGCCCGGCGCGTACGGGTCGGCGACGAACCGTTCGGCGGTCAGCCCGGGGCGCCGCAGATAGCCACGGGCGAGCGGGGTTCCGGTCACGTACAGCTCGCCGGGCACACCGATCGGGACCGGGTGCAGACGGTCGTCGAGTACCAGGAGTCCGGCGCCGGCGATGGGTCCGCCGATGTGGACCGGCGCAGCGGGATCGAGTGCGGCGCTGATCGCCACCGCCACCGATGCCTCGGTCGGCCCGTACGCGTTGTGGAAGGCCACCCGGCCCGACCAGCCCGCCACGAGCGCCTGCGAGACCGCCTCGCCACCGGCGATCAGGACGCGCAGATCCGGCAGGTCGGCGTCGGGATCGACGGTCGCGAGGACCGCCGGGGTCAGGAACACGTGCGAAAGCTGTTGAGCGCGAAGGAACTCAGTCAGCTGCGCGCCGCCGAGCACGTCGTCGGGTCGATAGACCAGAGTCGCACCCGCGACCGACGCGAGCAGCCATTCCAGCACGGAGGCGTCGAAACTGGCCGACGCGAAGCCCAGCACACGGTCGCCCGCGGTGACGCCCAAACGCTCGACCTCGGCGACGGCGAAGTTGTGCGCGCCGCGGTAGGTGACCGAGACACCCTTGGGCACGCCGGTCGAGCCGGAGGTGTAGATGACGTAGGCGACGGCGTCGAGGTTGTCCGCACCACCGGGAGCGTCGAGGCCCGTATCCGGTTCGCCGGTCCCTGGTTCGACAGTCCCGTGTTCGTGCGAGCCTGCGACGAGGTCGTCGACGGTCAGCCAGTTGAGTCCGCCGGGTGCGGGTAGTTCCTCGCCGGGAGAGCAGATGCCCACGCGCACAACCGAATCGGTGATCATGTGCGCGATGCGGTCGGCCGGGTATCCGGGGTCGATGGACAAGTAGGCGGCACCGAGTCGGGTGATCGCCCACAGTGTCGCCAGACGGTCGACGCGGCGCCCGAGCGCCACAGCGACGATCGTGTCGGTCCCGATGCCCCGAGCGCGCAGTCCGCGGGCGATCGCGGCCGAGCGGGTGTCGAGGTCACGGTAGGTCAGCGATCGGCCGTCGGCGTCGGTCACCGCGGGGGTGTCCGGGCGCGCGGCGGCGACCTCGGCGAAGACCTCACGCAGATGCCGTGGCGCGGCGGCCGGGCCGCCGCTGACCGGGGTCAGTGACCGGCGGGTCTCGACGGGTACCAATTGCAGGTCTCCGCAGGCGATGTCGGGCGCACTCGCGATCGTTGCGAGGATCGTGCGCACCGCGGCGGCGAATCGTTCGATCTGCGCGGCGCCGAAGACGGCGGGCAGGTACTTGAGCGTGATCGCCACACCCTCGGCCGAGGGTGTCGCCGACAGGTTGAGCGGATAGTGCGTCGAGTCGCCGGCGTCGATGCCGAGGATCTGCAGACCACCGGTCAGGGCGGCGTCGGCGGCCGACAGCGACTCGCTTGCCACCGGGAACGACTCGTACACGGTCAGCGTGTCGAACAGCACCGGCAGCCCGGTGGTCGCGGTGATCTCCGGTAGCCCGAGATGCTGGTGATCGAGCACGGCGATCTTGTCCTGCTGCAGGCGCCGCAGCACCTCGGCCGCCGCCGAACCGGGATCGACATCGACGACGACGGGCAGCGTGTTGATGAACAGCCCCACCATCGATTCGACGCCGTCGAGATCGGCGGGCCGACCGGACACGGTTTCACCGAATCCGACGACCCGGTTGCCGGTGAGCCGCGAGAGCAGCACCGACCACGCGAACTGCAGCACCGTGCTCACGGTGACCCCGAGGTCGCGGGCGAGTGTGTCGAGCGCGGTGGACAATTCGGCGCCGAGATGTTCGGTGTGATCGCGCGGCGGGGTGGAGATGTCGTCGTCGTTCTGCGGCGCCACCAGTGTCGGTTCGGTAAGCGGGGCGAGCACTCGGCGCCACGTGTCCAGACCTGTCGAGTCGTCGCGCGCGGCGAGCCGGCGGACGTGCGTACCGAAGTCGGCCGCCACTGCGCCGCTGGTCGGTTCGGCATCCGAATCCCGCTGCGCGAGCGCGGAGGTGAACGTGCCGCGCCCGGCGTAGAGCGCGAGGAGGTCGGCCAGGACGAGCGGCCCCGACCAGCCGTCGAGCAGGATGTGGTGGTTGGTGACGATCAGCGATGCCGCCTCGCCGTGGCGGATCAGCACGAACCGGATCAACGGTGGGGCGTCGAGGGCAAACGGCGCGAGCTTCTCGGCCGCGGCGATCTCGGAGACGGAGTCGGCCACCTCGTGCGACCCTCCGCCCAGATCGATTTCACGCCACGGGATATCGACGGCCTCGGGAACGACTGCGACGACCGCACCGGCATCGGTGCGGACATATCCGCTGCGCAGCACCCGATGGTGCGCGAGCAGTGCGGCCGCCGCCGCGTGCAACCGCTCCGCGTCGATCTCGCCGCCGAGCTCGAGAACCGCCTGTGTCACATAGACATCGACGCCGTCGCCCCCGGTGGCCATCTCCGACTGGAAGTACAGGCCCTGTTGCAGTGGCGTGAGCGGCCACACGTCGGCGCCGGGGAAACGCACGGCGAGCGTGTCGAGTTCGTCCTGGCTGATGGTGGTGCCGGGAATGTCGGACGGGCTCGCTCCGATCGGTGCACCGCCGGCCACGACCCCGGCGAGCGCCCGGAGTTCGGCGCTGAAACGCGCTCCGAGATCGGCGACGTCGGCGGCGGTGAAGAGCGCCGACGGGTAGGTCAGCGAGGTGACCAGTTCCCGTCCGCGCGTACCGGTCCGGGTGGCCACGGTGACACTGAGTGCGTTGAGCGCCACCATCGCACCGGTCGCCGACGCGGCGAATCCGGGTGCGTCCCCGGCGGGGGTGAACGGGATCTCCTGTGGCGCTTCGGCGTCGGCGCCACCGGTGCCGCCGGCTGCGCGGCCGGCGCCGAAGAAGTTGAATCCGATACTCGGCAGCGGGCGGGTGGTGAGCTCACTGCGGGGATCGGGGTTCGCGTACCGCAGCAGCCCGAAGCCGATGCCTGCGTCGGGGATCGACAGGCGTTCTTCCTTGGCCGCCTTGACCGCGTGGATCGCGTCGACCGACGGGTCGAGGCGCACGGGCGCGATCGTCGTGAACCATCCGACGGTGCGTGACAGGTCGCTGTCGTAGGGGTGCGGTCCCGAGGCGACGATGTCCTCGTTGCGTCCGTGACCCTCCACGAGCACCGACACCGGACCTCGGTCGTCGATGCCGCGTGCGTGCTGCCATCCGCGCACGGCGCGGGCGAGCGCACCGAGCAGGATGTCGCCCGCGCCCCCACCGAAGGCGTGCGGTACGGAGGTCAGGACGGCCTCCGAGGTCGACGGGTCGAGGATCTCGGTGACCGACACCTCGGTGGCGAACCGGTCGCGGCCGGCCACGACCTCGGCGCCGAGGTCGGTGGCGCGGGCCGGCAGCCGATCGAGCCAGTAGCCCTCCTCCGACATGCGGCGTTCGGCTTGGGCGGCAACCGCATCCGCCCAAGTACGTGCCGAGGTGACCTCCGGTCGCAGGGCGAGCCCGGTGTCGCCGGACTGGGCCTGTCCCCAGGCAGTGACGAGATCTTCCAGCAGGATCGGCCACGACACCGCATCGACGCCGAGATGATGGATCACCAGGACGAGGCGGCCCGCTCCGGCCGGGTCGACGACGAGTTCGGCGGCGACGAGTGCACCGGTGGTTGGGTCGAGGCGTGCTGATGCGTCGGCGAACGCGGTGTGCAGATCGGCGGCGAATCCGTCGGTGCCCACCGCAGAGCCGGATCGCCGGGCGCCGACCGCGGCTGCGATGTCGACGTCCACCCCGGCGGTGAGCGTCCAGCCGTCGTCGGTGGGCACCAGTGAGGCCGCGAGCATCGGGTGGGTATCCACCACCCGCGCGAGCAGAGCCGCGACCGACGACGCGGTGGCGTCGGCGGGCAGGTACAGCACCCGCGACTGCGAGAAGTCACGGAAATCCGAAGGCTGCGTGGAATGTTCGATCATCCACGACACCACTGCCGGAGGTGCGACTGCGCCGCGCGCACCGGTATCGGGCAGCATCGGCAGCGTGGTCGCGGTGTCGAGCGCGGCCCGCGCCATCGCGCGCACGGTGCGGTGCTCGAAGATGTCGCGCGGCGAGAGCGACAGGCCCGTCGCGCGGACCGCCGATGCGAGCCGGATCGACATGATCGAGTCGCCGCCGAGGGTGAAGAACGAGTCGGTGACCGACACCCGCGGCAGTCCGAGGAGACCGGCGACGATCGCGGCGAGGGTTTCCTCGACCGCATTCGCCGGAGCCACGTACTGTGCTGTCGCGAAGTCGAAATCGGGTGCGGGCAGGGCTTTGCGGTCAAGTTTGCCTGCGCTGCCCAGCACGACGTCGTCGAGCGGCATCCACACCGTGGGTCGCATGTACTCGGGCAGTGCGGCAGCCACGGCGGCGCGAGCGGCATCGAGATCCACCGTCGACGGAGACACGTATGCCACCAGATGTGCGCCGCCGGTGTCGGATTCGGCGACGGTGGCCGCGGTGTGGACCACCCCGGGCACCGTCGCGATGATCGATTCGATCTCGCCGAGTTCGATGCGCTGGCCACGCAGCTTCACCTGGAAGTCGGTGCGGCCCAGGTATTCGATCTCCCCGGAGGTGTTCCAGCGCACCAGGTCTCCGGTGCGGTACACGCGGGCGCCGGGCGCCCCGAAGGGGTCGGCGACGAAGCGTTCGGCGGTCAGCGCGGGAGCTCCGGCATAGCCGCGGGCGACCTGGGTGCCGCCGAGATACAGCTCGCCGGGCACGCCGACGGGTACCGGGCGCAGCCGGGCGTCGAGCACGAGTGTGGTGGTGTTCCACACCGGCACCCCGATGGGCACGATCCGATCGGCATGGGTGACATCGGCGTAGGCCACCTCGACCGCCGCCTCCGTCGGGCCGAACAGGTTGACGATAGCGACGTCGGGCAGCAGCTGATGGGCTCGCACGGTCACCGCGGGCGGCAGTGCCTCACCGGAGGCGAACAGCCAGCGCAACGAGGTCAGCTCCGAGATCTGTTCGGGCGGCACCACATCGAGGAACACCGCGAGCATGGACGGCACGAAGTGCACCGAGGTGGCGCGCGTCGCAGCGATCAGGTCGGCGATGTAGAGGGGATCGGCGTGACCGCCGGCGTCGGCGATCACCATCTGCGCGCCGGCGATGACCGGTCCGAACAGCTCCGGTACCGAGACGTCGAAGGTGTACGGGGTCTTCTGGATGATGCGGTCGCCGGTGGTCCACGGATATTCCGCCAGGCCCCAGCGCAGCCGGTTGAGCACCGACGCGTGGGAGACGGTGACGCCCTTGGGACGTCCGGTGGAGCCAGAGGTGAACAGCGTGTAGAGCGCATCGTCGCCACGGATCGGGCGGACGCGCTCGGCATCGGTGAACGGTGCGGTCGATTCGTCGACCGCGACGGTGGTGTCCACCACCATCGACGTGACGACATCGGCGAGGGCGTCGAGATCGGCAGCGACCGGACGCGGGCCGGTGAGCAACACACGGACACCGGCGGTGTCGACCATGTGGCGCAGGCGTTCGGCCGGCGCGGCGGTGTCGATCGGGACGTACTGGCCGCCGGCGGCGACGACGGCGTGGATCGCGACAACCATCTCGATCGAACGATCGATGCACACACCGACCGCCACCTCGGGTCCCACGTCCGCTGCGCGCAGGGTCCGCGCCAGCGACGCCACCCGCGCGCCGAACTCGCCGAAGGTCACCGTTCGGTCGCGCAGCGACAGCGCCACATCGTCGGGCGCGGCACTCACGCGCGCGGCGATCGCATCGGCGACCGAGCCGGCCGGGATGCGCACCGACGCACCGGTCGCCCGCTGCAGCAGCGCGTCGGTCTCGGCGGCGGGCAGGATCGGTGCGTCGGCGACGGCGATGGCAGGGTCGGCGGTCAGCGAGTCCAGCAGCGCGACAAAGGCGTCGAGCATTGCGTCGATGCGCGCATCGTCGAAGAGGTCGCGGGCGAAGACGGCCTCGATCGGCCAGTCGGCGCCGTGATCGGCCACCGAGACACTCACGGTCAGATCGAGTTTGGCCGGCGGATCGGCCGGGCTGACCGGGGTGATGGTCAGGTCGGCGATGCCGGTCGCGGTCGGCGCGGCCGCGAACTCGGGCAGCGTCGACTGATCGAGTGTCAGCATGACCTGCGCGAGCGGCGCGAAGGCTTCCGAACGGACGGGGCTGACCGCGTCGACGATCATCTCGAATGGCACGTCGGCATGGGCGAACGCCTCGAGGTCGGATTCGCGGACCTGATCGAGCAGCTCGACGAAAGCCATGTCGGGTGTCACCCGCGCCCGGAGCACCAGCGTGTTGACGAACATGCCGACGAGCGGGTCGAGGGCACGCCGGCCGCGGCCGGCGATCGGTGTGGCGACGGTGATGTCGTCACCGGCCGACAACCGCGACAACAACACCGAGAGTGCGGCGTGGACCACCATGAACGGGGTGAGTCCACGCTCGGCGGCGATCGCCCGGATTCGGTCCCCGACCGCCGCGGGCACTGCACCGGTGACACGTCCGCCACGCTGGGTGGCCGCCATGGGCCGGGGGCGATCGGCGGGCAGGTCGATGACGTCGGGGACGTCGGCCAGGGCGTCGGTCCAGTAGGCGAGCTGACGGGCGACCACCGACGACGGATCGTTGCGGTCGCCGAGTTCGCGATGCTGCCACAGGGCGTAATCGGCGAACTGCACCTCCAGCGGCTCGAAATCCGGTGCGCCACCGCCACTGCGGGCCAAATATGCCGTCATGAGGTCGCCGACCAGCGGCTGCATCGACTCGCCGTCGGCGGCGATGTGATGCACGACGAGCGCCACAATGTGCTCGTCGTCGCCGATGCGCAGTACCCGGCCACGGATCGGGAGTTCGGCCGCGACGTCGAAGCCGGTGGTGACCGCGGCCTCGATGTCGTCGGCGGAATCGACCACCGCCCAGTCCACTTCGTCGTCGATCGCGGCAACGGGGTGGATGAGCGCCGAGGCACTCTCGCCGTCGGCGACGAAGGTGGTGCGCAGCACCTCGTGGCGGGTGACCACATCGGCCAGCGCCGCACGCAATGCCGCGACGTCGAGCCGGCCGGTCACCCGGAACACGGCCGGGATGTTGTAGGTGGGCAGCGACGGATCGAACTGGTTGATGAACCACATCCGCTGCTGTGCGAACGAGAGCGGGATGCGTTCGGGGCGTGGGACGGTCGCGGTCACCGGCGGCAGACCCGACGCCCGGCCGGCCACCGCGGCGGCAAGGGTGCGCACCGTCGGTGTGTCGAACAGATCGCGGATCGAGGTCTCGACCCCCAGTGCTTCACCGACCCGGGCGACCAGCCTGGCCGCCGACAACGAATTCCCGCCGAGGTCGAAGAACGACTCGACGACGCTGATCTCGTCGATCCCGAGGATCTCGGCGAAGACGTCGGCGACAGCACGCTCCGCCGCGGATGCCGGTGCGACGATCTCGACCGCCTCGATCACCGGCTCCGGTAGCGCGGCCTTGTCCAGTTTGCCGACCGGCGTCAGCGGGAGTGCCTCGAGGAAGGTGATTGTTGCAGGCACCATGTGCGCCGGGAGTGACTGCGCGACATGTGTTTTCAGATCGGCGACGCTCGCGGACCCGGGGTCGGCGACGACGTAGCCGGCCAGTGCGGTGGCCACCGAACCGCCGACGCCGACGACGACCGCCGAATGCACCGCGGGGTGCGTGGAGAGCGCCGACTCGATCTCGCCGAGCTCGATGCGGAGCCCGCGCAGTTTGACCTGATCGTCGCTGCGCCCGGAGTATTCGAGCACCGGTGCGCCGGTGGCGTCGGCCCGCCAGCGGACGACATCGCCGGTGCGGTACATCCGGTCTCCCGGCCGCCCATGCGGATTGGCGACGAAGCGGTCGGCGGTCAGGCCGGGACGGTCGAGGTAGCCGCGGGAGAGCGGCAGTCCGCAGACGTACAGTTCGCCCGGCACACCGAGCGGCGCCGGGCGCAGGTGGGCGTCGAGCACCATCAGTCCGACCCCGGCGAGCGGGCCGCCGAGTGTGACCGGTTCACCGACCGACATCGGCGCGCTGATGGTCACGCCGATGGTGGTTTCGGTGGGCCCGTACAGATTCTGGATACGACGCAGCGGCGCCCACGCGTCCTTCAACGCCGTCGGGACCGCCTCGCCGCCGGCGTAGACCACGCGCAACGCGGGCACCGAGTGCGGGTCGACGGTGGCGAGCACCGTCGGGGTGAGGAAGGTGTGCGTGATGGCCTGACGCATCAGGAGATCCTGCAGCGCCGGACCGCCGACGGCCTCGGCCGGACGGTAGATGAGCACACCACCGGATACCGCGGCCAACAGATATTCGAGCACCGAGGCATCGAAGCTCGGGGACGCGAATCCCAGCACCCGCGAGTACTCGTCGGCATTCGACCGGCGGATCTCCTCCGCGGCGAAATTCGCGAGACCCGAATGGGTCACCGCGACACCCTTGGGCCTGCCGGTGGAGCCGGAGGTGTAGATGACGTAGGCGACGTTGTCGACCCGGACCTCACCGAGCAACTCCGCGGCAGTGACCGCGGCACCGTCAGCGGCCGCGATCTCCTCGGCGACCGCCGGGTCGTCGAGGCGGACCCAGTCGAATGCCGCACCGGGCAGCACATCGGTGGCGCCCGCGGTGAGGCCGAGGATCGCGCCGGAGTCCTCCACCATGTTCGCGACGCGCTCGGCGGGATAGTCCGGGTCGATCGGCACGTAGCCGCCGCCGGTCTTGGCCACCGCCCAGATGGAGACGAGCAGATCCAGCGAGCGCCCGATCGCCAGTGCCACGAGTTTCTCGGGTCCGATGCCACGGTCGATCAGCCAGCGCGCCAACCGATTCGAACGTTCGTCGAGTTCCCGGTAGGTCAATGAGGCGTTGTCGGCGTCGACCACGGCCTGGCGTGGCCCCCAGGTCACGGCGGCATCGATGACGATGTCGCGCAGAAGTTTCGGTGCGGTACCCGCTCCCCCGGTCACCACGGCGTCGGAGTCTGCGATCGCCACCGGTTCGGGTGCGGACACACGCGCCGCCTCGGCAGTCCGGGCCAGCTCGGCCACCGACGGTTCGCGGCCGACCGCGATGCGACCGACAGGTGCGGCGGGATCACTCAGCGCCTCGTCGAGGACGTCGACGAGACGCCCGGTGAACGCGGAGACCGTCGACTCGTCGAACAGATCGGTGGCGTAGAGCACCGAGCCCGGCCAGTCGGCCCCGGCCGTATCCCCTGCTGTCGGGGAGACGCTCACCAGGAGATCCACCCGGGCGGGAACGACGTCGGTGGCAATCGGTTCGACACGCAGACCGGCGATCTCACCGACAGACAGGTCGGCGCCCGCCAATTCCGGCAGGGCGGTCTGATCGAAGGTGAACCACACCTGGGTGAACGGCGCGAACGCCTCGGACCGCACCGCGTCGGAGGCGTCGACGACCGCCTCGAACGGGGCGTCGGCGTGCGCGAAGGCCTCCAGATCGGTGTCCTTGATCGCGGCCAGCAGGTCGGCGAATCCGTGGTCGGCGTCGACCCGGGTGCGCAGCACCAAGGTGTTGACGAACATGCCGACGAGCGGATCGAGCACGGCCTGTCCGCGTCCGGCGATCGGGGTGCCGATGGCGATGTCGTCGCTGCCCGAGAGGCGGGACAACAACAACGACAGCCCGGCGTGGACCACCATGAACGGCGTGGTGCCGTACTCGACGGCGGCCGCGCGGACCTTGTCCCCGGTCGCGGCCGGCAGTGTGAACGGCACCCGCGCACCGCGGCCGCTCGCACGGGGCGGGCGGGGCCGATCGGTGGGGATGTCGAGGACGTCGGACAGTCCGGCGAGCTTGGCCCTCCAGTAGGCTATCTGTTGCCCGACAACAGATTCGGGATCATCCGGCGATCCCAGCACGTCGTGCTGCCAGAGCGCGACATCGGCGAACTGCACCTCGAGGTCGGCGAACTGTGGATCGGTGTCCGCGGTCTCGGCGAGGTATGCGGTCACCAGATCGGAGACCAGCGGTGCCACCGACTCGCCGTCGGAGGCGATGTGGTGGGTGACGACGGCGAGGACGTGCTCGTCGATACCGATCCGTGCGACGCGTACCCGGATCGGCCACTGCGTGGCGACGTCGAAGCCCTCGGCCACCGCGGCCTGGACGTCGGCGACCGAATCCACCTGTGCCCAGTCGAGTTTCGCCGCCACGGCGGACGGACGGCCGATCTTCTGGTACGGCACACCGGATTCGGCCGGGAAGGTGGTTCGCAGCACCTCGTGACGGGTGACCACGTCGACGACGGCGGCATGCAGCGCGTCGACGTCGAGCAGACCGGTCAAGCGCAACACGATCGGGATGTTGTACGCCGCAGAGGTGGTGTCGAGTTGATTGACATACCACATGCGCTGCTGCGCGAATGCCAGCGGAATCCGTTCCGGGCGAGGCGATACCGCGGTGATCGGCGGGCGAGTGTCACCGTTGCCCGCGGTGGCCGCGACGAGCGCGCGCACCGAGGGCGCATCGAAGAGATCGCGGACGCCAATGTCGGTGCCCAGTGCGTCGGCGGCCCGGGCTGCCAGGCGCATCGCCGATAGCGAGTTGCCGCCGAGGTCGAAGAAACTGTCGGTGACACTGATCTGCTCGACACCGAGGATGTCGGCGAACACCTCCGCGACGCGGGTCTCCGCCTCACCGACGGGTGCCACGTAGTCACCGGCCTCGAATACCGGTTCCGGCAGGGCTCGCCGGTCGATCTTGCCTGCGGTGTTGAGCGCGATGTCGGCGACCGGCATCCACACGGTCGGCCGCATGTACTCCGGGAGCGACTCGGCGACCACGGCGCGCACCGCATCGAGATCGACGGTCTCCCCGGGGGCGGCGGACACATAGCCGACGAGATGCTCACCACCGCCGGGGGCGGAGGCGACGGTCGCGGCCGCGTGCACCACACCCGGGGCCGAGGCGATGACCGACTCGATCTCGCCGAGCTCGATGCGCTGGCCGCGGAGCTTCACCTGGAAGTCGGTGCGGCCGAGGTACTCCAACACTCCATCCGGACGGCGTCGCACCAGGTCACCGGTGCGATAAAGACGGGCTCCCGGCTCCCCGTACGGGTCGGCGACGAAGCGTTCGGCAGATAGGTCCGGCCGCGCGGCGTACCCGCGCGCGAGTTGCACGCCACCTAGATACAGCTCTCCGGGCACACCGTCGGGTACACGATGCAACCGCAAGTCGAGCACCACCGCGGACGAATTCCACACCGGCACACCGATCGGGACGGTCGGGTCGTTGGCGGCGACGTCGCCGATCTGCTCGTAGGTGATCTCGACGGCGGCCTCGGTGGGACCGTACAGGTTGAAGAACAACGCCTCGGGCCACAGTGCACGAGCCTGCGCCGCGACGGCCGGCGGCAGGGCCTCACCGGTCGCCGAGACGATCCGCACCGAATCGAGGCCGGCGAGCCGCTCCTCGCGGTGTGGGCCGGAGCCGAGGATCTCGAGGAACACCGAGAGCATCGACGGCACGAAGTGCACCATGGTGGCGCGGGTGCGGCGGATCTCGTCGGCCACGTAGCCGGGGTCGAGGTGCCCGCCGTCGGCCAGCACGACCAGGGTGGCGCCGATCATCAACGGCGCGAACAGTTCCGGGACCGAGCAGTCGAAGGTGTACGGCGTCTTCTGCAGCACCACGTCACCGGCGTCGATCGGGAGGGTGTCCAGGCCCCACCACAACCGGTTGAGCACCGCGGTGTGCGAGAGCGTGACCCCCTTGGGTCGTCCGGTGGAGCCGGAGGTGAACAGGGTGTAGGCGGCGGCGTCACCGAGCAGTACCGTCGGGCGATCGGCGTCGGTGACCGGTTGCGCCGCTGCCGAGTTCACGTCGACGTCGGTGCTCGAGTCGACCCGGAGGATGCGGACACCGGCGTCGACCGCGGCTCCGACCGCGGCTGCTGCGGCTCCGGTGTCGGCGACGAGCAGGGCTGCGGCACCGGCGGTGTCGAGCATGTACCGCACCCGGTCGGCGGGCGCGTTGACGTCGATCGGCACGTACTGTCCACCGGCGGTCACCACCGCGTGGATGGCTACCATCATCTCCACCGAACGCGGGATGCAGAGCCCCACAGCCACATCCGGACCGACTCCGGTTGCGATCAGCTCACGCGCGAGCGTGTTGACGCGCGCACCGAACTCGGCGTAGGTGACCTCCCGCTCACCGAAGACCAGGGCGCGGGCGGCCGGGGTTCGGTTCACCTGTGCGGCAAGGGCGTCGGGCACGGTTGCCGGCGCCGGCAGGTCGACTCGCGCCCCCCATTCGCTATCGGCGATCCGGGCGGTCTGCGCGACGTCGAGCAGCGAGGCGTCCCCGACGGCCACGGACGGCGTGGTGCAGAGTTGCTGCAGCAGTGCGATGAACCGCGCCGCGAGCGCGTCAACCCTCGACTCGTCGAACAGGTCGGTCGCATACGTGACCGACAGACCCCACTCCTGCCCGTCCGGACGGGACGCGACGGTGACGTACAGATCGGTTTGGGCCGCCACACTCACGTCGTCGACGGCAGTGACCGTCAGACCACCCGCATCACCGAGCGCGTCAATGGCCGAGGCTGCCGGATCGAACGAGAAGATGACCTGGGTGAGAGGCGAGAAAGCCTCGGAACGCACCGGATTCAGCTCGTCGACCAAGGTCTCGAACGGGATGTCGGCGTGCGCGAAGGCGTCGAGGTCGGTGGTACGCACCGTCGCGAGCAGGTCATCGAAGCCCTGCGCGGGATCGATGCGGGTACGCAGCACCAGCGTGTTGACGAACATGCCGACCAGTGGGTCGAGCACCGCTTGACCACGCCCGGCGATCGGCGTGCCGACCGCGATGTCATCGGTTCCCGACAGTCGCGAGAGCAACACCGCCAGCGCGGCGTGCACCACCATGAACGGTGTGACCCCGTGCCGTTGTGCGGCGGCGGAGATCGCGGAGCCCAGTTCGGCGGGCATCGGGTGTGCCACGTGGCCGCCGCGCCCGGAGGCGACCGCCGGTCGTGTCCGGTCGGCGGGAAGCTCGAGAACGTCCGGGAGTCCGGCGAGTTGGTCGGCCCAATACGCCAACTGTCGTCCGACCACCGACTCCGGGTCGTCGGTGGAACCGAGCACGGTGTGCTGCCAGAGCGCGAAATCGGCGAACTGGACCTGCAGCGGCGCGAATTCGGGCTCGGTGTGCGCCGAGCGTGCGACGTACGCGGTCACCAGGTCGGAGACGAAGGGTGCCAACGACTCTCCGTCGGCACCGATGTGGTGGAAGACGATCGCAAGGATGTGTTCGGTTGCCGAGACGGGCCACAACCGCACCCGGATCGGCCAGTCGACGGTGACGTCGAAGCCCGCGGTGACCGCAGCCGCAACGCGCTCCTGCGAGTCCACCACCTGCCAGTCCAGACGGTCGGCCACCGAGTCGGCCGGATCGATCTGCTGCGCAGGCACTCCGTCGACATCGGGGAATCGCGTGTGCAGCACCTCATGTCGGGTGACCACATCCACCACTGCCGCGTGCAGCGCCGCCGCATCGAGATCGCCGGACAGCCGCAGGACCGCCGGGATGTTGTGCATCGCGGTACCCGGGTCGAATCGGTTGATGAACCAGATCCGTTGCTGGGCAAAGGACAGCGGGACCATTTCCGGCCGCGGAGTGACCGCTGTGACCGGCGGAAGACCTGCGGATCGACCCGAGATCAGTTGCACGAGTTCGCGAACCGACGGGGCATCGAAGATGTCGCGGACCGAGATCTCCACGTCCATGGCGAGCCCCACCCGCGCGGCCAGACGGGTGGCCGAGAGCGAGTTGCCGCCGAGATCGAAGAATCCGGTGGTCACCCCGATCTCGTCGACGCCCAGGATCTCCGCGAACACCGCGGCGACGCGAGCCTCGCCGGCCGTCGCAGGCGCCACCATCGTCTGCTCCGGCGCGAGTTCGTCGGGCCGGGGAAGTGCGCGGCGGTCGAGTTTACCGGCCGAGTTGAGTACGACGCGCTCGAGCGGAACCCAGAGAGACGGACGCATGTACGCCGGCAACGCATTCCGGACCGCCGCGGCGACCGCCTCGAGATCCACCGACTCGGGCGCGAGATAAGCGACCAACTGCTGCTCGCCGGCGTTCTCGACCACCGTGGCCGCTGTGTGTACCACGCCGGGAACCGCGGCGATGACCGCTTCGATCTCGCCGAGTTCGAGGCGCTGGCCACGGAGCTTGACCTGGAAGTCGGTGCGCCCCAGATAGTCGATCTCCCCTCGGGTATTCCATCGGACGAGGTCGCCGGTCCGGTACAGCCTGCTTCCCGGCACACCAAGAGGATCGGCAACGAAACGTTCGGCGGTGAGGTCGGGACGCGCAGCGTATCCGCGGGCGACCTGGATCCCGCCGAGATAGAGTTCACCGGGCAGCCCCGGGGGCAGTGGCCGCAGCCGTGCGTCGAGCACGTGAGCGGTGGTATTCCACACCGGGGAGCCGATGGGTACGGTCTGTTCTTTCGGCGTCACCTCGTGCGCGGTCACGTCCACCGCAGCCTCGGTCGGACCGTAGAGGTTGTGCACCGCGACGCCTGGGAGCAGCCGGAGCAGGGAGTGTGCGGTCGCGCCCGCAAGCGCCTCTCCGGACGTGAAAACGGCACGAAGCGAAGTCAACTCCACAATGTCCTCGCCCAGGACATCGATGAACGCCGACAACATCGACGGCACGAAGTGCATGACCGTGGCTCGATGGCGGCGCACCATGTCGGCCACATGCCGCGGATCCCCATGGCGTCCGGCCTCGGCCAGCACCATGGTCGCGCCGGTCAGTGCCGGCAGGAACAACTCCCACACCGACACGTCAAAGGTGTTGGGGGTCTTGTGAATCACCACATCACGGTGGTCGACATCGTAGGCGGCTGCCATCCAGTCCAGACGGTTGAGGATGGCCCGATGATCGACGGTGACCCCCTTGGGTCGACCGGTGGAGCCCGATGTGAACAGTGTGTATGCGGCATTGTCAGCTCGCAACGAACCGAGACGCTCCGAGTCGCTGACCGGGGGCGTCGCGGTGTCGATCGGATCGAGCGCGTCGACGGTGATGACCGAGGCCAGGCCGCCGACGCGCTGCGCTGCGTGCACTTCTGCTGCGCCCGATTTTTCCGACGCCACCAGCGCCACGTCCAACCCGGCGGTCTCGACCATGTAGCGCACGCGTTCGTCCGGGGCATCGGGATCGATCGGTACGTAGTGTCCGCCGGCGGCGACGACGGCGTGAATCGCAATCACCATCTCGGCACTCCGGGGCAGGCACACGGCAACAGGTGTGTCGGGTCCGACACCGTGGGCGATCAGGCGTCGGGCCAGAGCCCAGACCCGAGAGCCGAACTCGGCGTTGGAGATCTTCCGGTCACTCTCGACGATCGCGACCCTATCCGGATACGCCGACAGCATGTCGGCCACCCGTCCCGCGAGGTCGGTTCCGCTGCCGGAAACCCCGGTTGCCGTGACCATCGAACCGCAGGCCCAACCACGGACCTCGCGACGGCGATCCTCACTCATGATCGGGATGTCGGCGAGCAACGCATCCGGCTGATCGACCACGGTTCCGAGGATCTCGCGTACCGTTTCGGCGAACACCTCGACCTGCGCGGCGTCGAAAGCCGTCGGAAGGTAGGAGAGCCGTATCCGCATCCGCTCGCCGTCGGGCATGGTGGCGAGATTGAGCGGATAGTGCGTCGAGTCGCGGCTGTCGATGGCCCGCAGATCCAGCCCGCCGGTGGCCGAGCCACGCGATGTCGACTCCAGAGACGCGGTGTCGATCGGATAGGACTCGTGCACGGTGAGGGTGTCGAACAAGGCACCCGACACCCCGGTGAGGGCAACGAGATCGGGCAACCCCAGGTGCTGATGATCGAGCACGGAGACCTTCGCAGCCTGCAGCCGCGACAAGGCGTCACCGATGGTGGCATCGGGATCGACGTCGACAACGGCGGGCAGCGTGTTGATGAACAAGCCGACCATCGTCTCCACACCGTCGAGATCGGCCGGACGACCCGACACGGTCTCACCGAAGGTGACCACGCGTTGCCCGGTCAGGCGCGACAGCAGTACCGCCCAGGCGAATTGCATGACGGTGGAGATCGTCACGCCGCGCGAGCGGGCGAGATCCTCGAGTGCGGTGGTGGTGTGGTCGTCCAGCGTGACCGAATGTGTGTGCGGTGCAGCCGCAGCGGTCGCCTCGATACCCGGGGCCACCAGGGTGGCGCCCTCCACCGGTGCGAGTACCGAACGCCAGGCTTCGAGTCCCTCCCCGACGTCGGCGCGGGCCACACGCATCAGGTGTGTCGCGAAATCGGCTTCGCCGCTGCGTGTTCGACCGGTGTACGAGGTTCCGGTGGCGTACAGCGCGAGTAGGTCGGCCAGGACCAGTGGGCCCGACCAGCCATCGAGAAGTAGGTGATGGTTGGTGATGATCACCTCGGCGCCGTCGCGGTGACGGACGACCGTGAAGCGCACCAAAGGCGGCGACGAGAGGTCGAACCGGGCGATGCGTTCGGCGTCCGCGAGCGCGCGCACCTCGGCGGCCACGCCGTCGGCGGAACCGTCGAGATCGACGACGTGCCAAGGAACCTCGACCGTCGCCGGGACGACCGCCACGACCGCACCACTCGCAGTGCGGACATAACCGCTGCGCAACACGCGATGTTCGTCGAACAGGCGTTGCGCCGCCCGGCGGAGCCGCTCGAGGTCGACCGCGCCGAGCGACACCACGGCCTGGGTGACGTAGACATCGATGGTGTCGGCTCCGCTGCCGGCACGCTCGGACTCGAAGTACAGCCCTCGTTGGAGGGGCGTCAGCGGCCACACGTCCGCACCGGGGTACTGATGCGCCAGGGCGTCGAGATCGTGCTGGGTGACCCCGGATCCGGGGACATCCGACGGGCTGTGACCCAGATCGTCACCGCGGGTGACCGTCTCGACCAGCGCGGCGAGCTCAGAGCGCCACCGCCCGGCGAGGTCGTCGATGTCGGCGGCGTCGAACATGCCCGCCGGGAACGCGATGTCGGCGACCAGGTTCCGGCCCTGCGGCGTCGACTCCGTCACCACGTTGACGGTGAGTGCGTTGAGCACCACCATCGCCCCCGATGCCGACGATCCCAGCCCGCGCACGTCCGCGGTGGGCGCGAATGGTGCGGCCGTGCCGGCAGAGTCGTCGGCGCGGCCGCCGGCGCCGAAGTAGTTGAAGCCGATCGCCGGCAGCGGCCGACGAGCGAGCTCGGTGTCGGTTCGGGTGCCGTGGGGCCCATACCGCAACCAGCCGAATCCGGCTCCCGAATCCGGTTGTCCGAGACGCTCTTCCTTCGCCGCCTTCACTGCGTGCACGACGTCGTCGGCGGGATCGAGTGCCAGCGGGGAGATCGTGGTGAACCAGCCGACGGTCCGTGACAGGTCCGCGCGGCGTGGGTCGGCACCGGAGGCCACCAGTTCTTCCTGACGTCCGTGGCCCTCGACGAGAACGGTGACCGGCTGCTCGTCGAGGATCTCGCGTGCCACCTGCCATGAGCGCACCGCACGTGCGAGCGCACCGAGCAGGACGTCGTTGACGTTGCCCCGCAACGCCGCAGGGACGTCGGTCACGAGTGGCTCGGTGAGCGAGGCGTCGACGGCCATGGTGACCGACACGGTGGTTTGAGCCCGGTCACGCGAACGGTCGATGCTCGCGCCGAGCGGCGTGGTCGCCCGTCCGAGACGTTGCAGCCAGTGGTCGAGTTCGTCGGTGCGGTCGGCCGATGACTGCGCCAGACGGTGGTACCACCCGCGTTCGGAGGTGGCCTCGGCGCGCAGTTCGACGGGCCGCCGGCCGGCGCACTGGGACCAGGCGGTGACCAGATCTTCGATCAGGATCGGCCACGAGACGGCGTCGACCGAAAGGTGGTGCAGCACCAGCACGATGCGGGCATTGCCGTCACGATCGTGGACCAGTCGGGCGGCCAGCGTGACACCGGCACCCGGGTCCAGGGACGCCGACGCACTCGCGTGTGCCTCGCGGAGCGCGGTCGCGTACTCGTCGCTGCCGACGGTCGAGGGCACCGAGGTCTCGGTGACCGTCGTGCGCAAGTCCACGTCGACGCCGACCGTCATCCGCGCACCGCCGTCGACGACGTCGAGGCGCGTCGCCAGCGCCGGGTGCACGGCCAGGAGTTCGGCGAGGAGTTCAGCCAGGTCGTCGACGGTCAGGCCGGCAGGCGCGGTGAGCACCATCGACTGAGAGAAATCGGCGAAATCGTCAGGGGTGTCGGACAGTTCGAGCATCCATGACACGACCGGCGGGATCGGCACCTCGCCGCGATTGCCACCGGCGGGGTCGGTGAGGTCGGGCAGGGCGGTCCGCTGCGCCGACAGGGCCCGGGCCATCGCGCGCACGGTTCGATGCTCGAAGATGTCGCGTGGGCTCAACGTCAGCCCACCGGCGCGTGCCGCCGAGGCCAGCTGGATCGACATGATCGAGTCGCCGCCGAGGGCGAAGAACGACTCGGTCGCGCTTATTCGTTCGACACCGAGCAGTGCCCCGATGACGGCGGCGAGTTGCTCCTCGACCGGCCCTTCGGGTGCGACGTACTCGTTCTCGGTGCCACCGAAGTCCGGGGTGGGCAGGGCCCGACGGTCGAGCTTGCCTGCGCTGTTGAGGGCGAGTTCGTCGACGGTCATCCAGACCGTGGGCCGCATGTATTCCGGCAGCGCCGCAGCGATGCGCGCACGCACGTCACCGACATCCACCGAGGCCGGCGACAGATAGGCCACCAGGTGTTGCGCACCGGTCGGCGCGACGGCCACCGCAGCCGCAGCATGCACGACACCGGGAGCCGACACGAGGACCGACTCGATCTCGCCGAGCTCGATGCGTTGCCCGCGCAACTTCACCTGAAAGTCGGTGCGGCCGAGGTACTCGATCGCACCGGAGGCGTTGCGGCGCACGAGATCACCCGTGCGATACAGCCGTGCACCCGCGGCACCGTAGGGGTCGGCGACGAAGCGTTCGGCGGTGAGCACCGCGGCACGTGCGTAGCCGTCGGCGATCTGCACGCCACCGAGATACAGCTCACCCGGGACGCCGGCCGGCACCGGACGCAGACGTGCGTCGAGCACCAGGGCGGTGGTGTTCGGCACGGGTGTGCCGATGGTGATGACATCGGGCGCCGCGGTGACGTCGGCCCCGGTCACCTCGACCGCGGCTTCGGTCGGGCCGAACAGATTGTGGATCTCCACCCACGGCATGGCCCGGTGCAACCGCGCCACGGTCGCGGCGGGCAGCGCCTCACCGGAGGCGAACGCCCAACGCAGACTGGTCAATCGGGCCAGTTGGGATTGCTCGACGACGTCGAGGAACACCGACAGCATCGACGGCACGAAGTGCACGGAGGTCACCACGGCCGACTCGATCAGATCCGCGATGTAAACGGGGTCGGCGTGTCCGCCCGGCTCGGCCACGACCACCGTCGCCCCGGACATCAACGGCGCGAACAGCTCCGGCACCGAGACGTCGAAGGTGTAGGGCGTCTTCTGGAGGATTCGATCGCCTGCCGACCACGCGAAGGCGTCGAGCCCCCAGCGCAGTCGGTTGTACACCGCACGATGCGAGACGGTCACGCCCTTGGGACGCCCGGTCGATCCGGAGGTGAACAGGGTATAGAGGGCGTCGTCGGTGCGCAGGGGGCGCAGTCGCTCGGCGTCGGTGATCGGTGTGAAGGTCGCGTCCGGATCCAGCATGGTGGCCGTGTCGACGACGATCGTCGACACCTCGTCGCCGAGCGCACCGACCGCGGGCGGAACCTGCGCTCCGACGAGAATCAATGCGACACGGGCCGTGTCGACCATACTGGCGACCCGCTCCGCAGGGGCTGCGGTGTCGATCGGCACGTACTGTGCACCTGCGGCGACGACCGCGTGGATGGCGACGAGCATCTCGACCGACCGGTCGATGGCAATGCCCACCGCCACACCCGGTCCGACGCCGGTGGCGATGAGCCGGCGAGCGAGCTCGCTGACCCGAATCCCGAACTCGCCGTATGTCGTCGACCGATCCGCCATCTGCACCGCGACCGCAGTGGGGGTGGCGAGGATCTGGGTGACGATCGCATCGGCGACGGTCTGGGCCTCGTACGCCACAACCGGGCCCGCCGAGAGTGCCAGCGCGTGGGCCACCTCGTCGCCGCCGATCCAGTCGGCATCGGCGATGGGCAGCGACGGATCGGCGGTCAGGGCATCGAGGAGGCGGACGAACCGCTCGGCGAAGACGACCATCGTGGCCTCGTCGAACAGATCGGTGGCATAGATCAGCGTGCCCGCCCAGGATCGCCCGGGCTCGTCGGTGGACAACCCGACGGTGAGGTCCAGCTTGGCCGGAACTTCCTCGGGAACAACAGATTCCACCCGGAGATCGGCGGTCCCGGCGACCGATGCCGCGGCGAGTTCGGGGACCGCTCCCCCGTCGAGGGTCACCATCACCTGGGCCAGCGGCGCGAACGCTTCCGACCGGGTCGGGGCGAGCGCTTCGACGACCGCCTCGAAGGGCACGTCGGCATGGGCGAAGGCGTCGAGGTCGGTACCGCGCACCTGCTCGAGGAGATCGGCCAAAGCGGTGTGCACGTCCACCCGGGTGCGCAGGACAAGGGTGTTGACGAACATCCCGACGAGATCGTCGAGCAGACGGTCACCGCGACCGGCGATGGGAGTGGCCACCGCGATGTCGTCGGTCGCGGTCAGTCGCGCCATGAGTGCGGCAAGAGCGGAGTGCACGACCATGAACGCGGTGGCGTTGTGACGCTGCGCGACTGCGGCGATCCGTTCGGCCACCGGCGCCGGGACCTCGAAGCCCAGGCGTGCGCCACGCTGGCTCGCGATCGACGGACGCGCACGATCGGCGGGTAGGTCGAGTACCTCGGGTAGACCCGCGAGGTGCTCGGACCAGTAGGCCAGTTGGCGTCCGAGTACCGAATCGGGGTCGTCGACCGCACCCAACGCATCGCGTTGCCAGAGGGCGACGTCGGCGAACTGCACCGGCAGCGCGGGACGTGTCCCGACGGCGGAGCCGTCCCCGTTGACCCCGACGGCGGAGCCGTCCCCGTTGATCGAGTAGGCCGCGATCAGGTCACCGAGCAACGGCGACAACGATTCCCCGTCGGCGGCGATGTGGTGGAGGACCAGTGCCATGAGGTGTTCGCCGGGGCCGGTGGCGGCGATCCGCACCCGGATCGGCCACTGCCGGGTCACGTCGAACCCGGACCGCACCGCGTCCTCGAGGTCCGCTGCCGTGCCGACCACGGCGAAATCGAGGGTGTGTTCCACCGACTCCGGCGGGTGGATGATCTGTTCCGGCGCTCCCCCCGAGACGGACTCGAAGGTGGTGCGCAGGATCTCGTGGCGGATCACGACATCGACGACAGCTGCGCGCAGCGCCGTGACGTCGAGCGGACCGGAGAGACGTAGCACGACCGGGATGTTGTAGGCGGGTGAGGTGACGTCGAACTGGTTGATGAACCAGATACGCTGCTGTGCGAACGACAGCGGAATCACTTCCGGGCGGGGTGTCACCGGGCGGAGCTTCGACAGTCCAGCCGGCCGATCACTGAGCGCCGCAACGAGATCACCGAGGACGGGCGTGTCGAAGACGTCGCGGACCGACACCTCGACCCCGAGTGCCTCACCGAGGCGCGCGGCCACCCGCATCGCTGCCAGTGAGTTGCCGCCGACGTCGAAGAAGGAGTCGGCCAGGCCGACGCGCTCGACGCCGAGGACATCGGCGAATACCTGCGCCGCGACCATCTCGCGGTCGGAGGTGGGTGCGATGTATTCGGCGGTGTGCGCCTGCGGCTGCGGCAGCGCGCGACGATCGACCTTGCCCGCACTGCCGAGCGGCATCTGTTCGAGCACCATCCAGGTGGTGGGCCGCATGTACTCGGGCAGGGCGGCGCGTACCGCGGACTGCGCGGCGGCGAGGTCGGCGTTGCGGGGTGCGAGATAGGCGACGAGTTGTTCCCCCGCAGCGGTGTGCGCCACCGTGACGGCAGCGTGGACAACGCCCGGTACGCCAACGAGGACGGCCTCGATCTCGCCGAGTTCGAGGCGCTGACCGCGCAGCTTGACCTGGAAGTCGGTGCGGCCCAGGTATTCGAGTTCGCCATCGGCGTTCCACACCACCCGGTCACCGGTGCGGTACAGACGGGCACCGGCTGGTCCGAACGGGTCGGCGACAAAACGTTCCGCGCTCAACTCGGGGCGTCCGGCATATCCCCGGGCCACCTGCACCCCACCGAGATACAACTCCCCGACCACCTTCGGCGGTACCGGGTGGAGTCGATCGTCGAGCACGTGGGTGGTGGTTCCGGCGACGGGGCAGCCGATGGGGATCACGGTGTCGGTCAACCGAACCCGATGTTCGGTGACGTCGACGGCAGCCTCGGTCGGCCCGTAGAGGTTGTGGAGTTCGACTCGGTCGAGCAGGGTCAGCAGGGTGTGGGCGGACGCCGCGCCGAGGGCCTCACCCGAGGTGAAGACCAGCCGCAGCGACGTCAGGTATCCGACGCGGGTGCCGAGGGCATCGAGGAACGCCGACAACATCGATGGGACGAAGTGGGTGACGGTGACGGCGTGCTCGGTGATGAGCGCCGCGAGGTGGTCGGCGTCGCCGTGTCGGCCCGGCTCGGCGAGCACCAATGGCGCCCCGTGGAGCAACGGCCACACCAATTCCCATACCGACACGTCGAAGGTGTATGGCGTCTTCTGCAGCACCACGTCGGCGGCGGTCAACCGGTACAGGTCCTGCATCCACTCGAGTCGATTGGCGATCGCGTCGTGGGACACCGTCACACCCTTGGGGGTGCCGGTGGAGCCGGAGGTGAAGAGAGTGTAGGCGGCGTTGGTGCCGCGCAACGGGGCACGACGCTCGTGATCGGCGATGGCGGAATAGTCGTCACCACAGTCGGATTCGGCGTCGACGACGAGGATGGTCAGGCCGAGTTCCGGCGCGGTGGCGGCCAGGGTCGTGGTCGTGGCCGAGACCAGTGCGACGGCGATGGCAGCGGAGTGGACCATCGCCGTGATCCGCGCGGCCGGTGCCTCGACATCGATCGGTACATACTGTCCACCTGCCGCGAGGACGGCGTGCACGGCGATCATCATCTCTTCCGAGCGTGGAATACTCACCGCCACAGCGGTATCCGGTCCGACGCCCTCATCGATGAGGCGTAGGGCGAGATCTCGGACACGGGCACCGAACTCACCGTAGGTCAGGTGCCGCGCTCCACTGATGAGCGCCACGGCGTCGGGGGCTCGGCGTACGGTCTCGCCGATCTGTGTCGGGATCGTCTTGTACACCGGCGCCGTTGGTGCGCCGACGGACCAGCGGCCCACCTGTTCGGCGACGTCGGGGGCGATCAGCGAGGCATCGTTGACGGCAGTGTCGGGGTCGGCGGCCAACGCCGACAGCACACGCACGAACATGTCGGTGAAGGCGGCGATCGTCGTGGCGTCGAAGAGGTCGGTGGCGTAGAGCACCGACCCCGACCATGGTTGTCCCGCGACGCTGCTCGCCAGGGTCACCGTGAGGTCTACCTGGGCCGGCACCGACGGTGCGGCCAGTGGCGTCACGGTCAGGCCCGCGACCTCGCCGGCTGCCGGTGCACCTCCGGCAGTTGCGTCGCCGGCCATGCCGGCCACCGCTTGATCGAAGCTCAGCATGACCTGCGCGAGGGGCGCGAAAGCTTCGGAGCGCACCGGGTCCAGCGCTTCGACCAGCGTCTCGAACGGGAGCTCGGCGTTGGCGAAGGCGTCGAGGTCGGTGATGCGAACGTCGTCGAGAAGCGCACGGAAGTCCGCGGTGCCGTCGACTCGGGTGCGCAGCACGAGGGTGTTGACGAACATCCCGACGAGGAGGTCGAGATCGCGGCTGCCGCGACCGGCGACCGGTGTGGCGATCGCGACGTCGTCCGTGCCGGCCAGACGGGACAGCAGCACCGCGAGCGCGGCGTGAACCACCATGAACGGTGTCACGCCGGCTGCGGTAGCGAGGTGTGCGATGTCGCGGGTGAGCGTGGCGGGGATCTCGAAGTCTGCCCGCGCACCGCGATGTGAGGCGATCGCCGGACGTGGCCGATCGGTGGGCAGGTCCAGGACCGGGGCCAAGCCCCGCAATTGTGTTGTCCAGTAGTCGAGTTGAGTGCCGAGTACCGAGCCGGGATCGGTGGCGTCGCCGAGCACCCGGTGCTGCCACAGTGCGAAGTCGGCGAATTGCACCGGCAGAGCATCGAACTCAGGGCGTCGTCCGTCCGTGCGGGCGTGATAGGCCGCCAGCAGATCGGAGACCAGAGGGGCCATCGATTCCCCGTCGGCCGCGACGTGGTGCAGGATCAGGGCGACGATGTCGGAGGGAGCCTCGGAGGCCTCCCGGAGAACGCGGATTCGCAGCGGGAGCGCCTCGCCGAGGCGGAATCCCGCTGTTGCGGCCGATTCGAGCCCTTCGGAGGTCGTCACCTCGGCCCAGTCGAGCATGGCGTCGATGGACTCCACCGGGTGGATCACCTGGTGCGGTGTGCCGTCGGCGTCGGGGAAGGTGGTGCGCAGGATCTCGTGTCGGGCGACGACGTCACCGATGGCGGCGCGCAGTGCCGGGCGATCGAGTCCGCCCGTGACGCGCAACAGGATCGGGATGTTGTAGGTGGGCGCGTCGGGTTCGAATCGGTTGATGAACCAGATCCGTCGCTGGGCAAAGGACAGCGGGATACGTTCCGGCCGTGGCGTGACCGCGGTGACCGGCGGTAGTGCGCGCGCATGTCCACGCGTGCGCGCGAGAAGCTCGCGAACCGTGGGGGCATCGAAGATGTCACGCACCGACACCGACACACCCAACGCATCCGCCGTCCGCGCCGCCAACCGTGTCGCCGACAAGGAATTGCCGCCCAAATCAAAGAAACTCGCGGTCACCCCCACCTCGTCGACACCGAGGATCTCGGCGAACACCGCAGCAACCCGAGCCTCGTCTGCCGTCGCGGGCGCCACCACCTCACCGACCGACACCTCGGCCTCCGGCAACGGCAACGCCCCACGATCCAACTTGCCGTTCGCCGTCAACGGCAGCCCGGCCACCTCAACCACCAAGTCCGGCACCATGTAACCCGGCACCACCCGAGCCACCGCCGCACGCACCTGCGCGGCCTCGACCACCGAACCCGGCTCACCGACCACATACCCGACGAGCTGCTCACCACGACCCGGCAACTCCACCACCCGCGCCGCCGCCGCACCCACACCCGGCACCGACAACAACGCGGCCTCGATCTCCCCGAACTCGATCCGGTACCCACGCAACTGCACCTGCGCGTCACCACGACCCACATACTCGATGTCCCCGGCCACCCGGCGCGCCAGATCACCCGTCCGATACATCCGCGCACCTACCGGACCGAACGGCGACGCCACGAACCGCGTCGAGGTCAACCCCGACCGCCGCAGATACCCCTGCGCCAACTGCCCACCCACCACATACATCTCGCCGACCACGCCGTCGGGCACCGGACGCAACCGCTCATCGAGCACATGAATCCCCAACGACACCAACGGACGACCGATGTATGACGCATCCCCCGCCGACACCACCGCACGATCCAACGGCCGGAAACTCACATGCACCGTCGTCTCGGTGATCCCGTACATATTCACCAACCGCGCATCATCGGCAGGATTGTCATCAAACCACCGACGCACCTGCTCGAAACTCAACGCCTCCCCACCGAACACCACATACCGCAACCCCAACGACAACCCCGGCACCCGCCGACGCGCCTGCGCCACTTGATAAAACGCCGACGGCGTCAGACTCAACACCGTCACACCCTCGACCGCAACCAACCGCACGAACTCCTCAGGAACCCGCGCCACCTCACGGTCCACCACCACCAGACGGCCACCAGAAAGCAACGGCCCCCACAACTCCCACACCGAGAAATCGAACGCATACGAATGGAACATCGTCCACACATCATCAGCCCGGAACTCGAAATCACCCGCAGCCGAATCCATCAACGTCACCACATCACGATGAGTGACCTCCACCCCCTTCGGCCGACCCGTCGACCCCGACGTATAAATCACATACGCACGCGAATCCGGATGCACCACAACATCATCAACCCCACCACCCGCACCCGACGCGGCCAGCGACTCCACCGTCACCACATCCACACCAGCGCCGAGCTCACCCCACAACCCCAACCCCGACGACACCTCATCGGTCACCACCACCCGCGGCGACGCATCCTCCACGATGAACCGCAACCGATCCACCGGATTACTCACATCCAACGGCAAATACCCCGCACCCACCCGCAACACACCCACGATCGCCGCCACCAGATCCACCGACCGCGACGGCGCCACCGCCACCAAGTCCCCCGCACCCACACCACGAGCCCGCAACCCCGCCGCCACCGCAGCCGACCGCTCACCCAACTCCCCATACGACAGCGTCACCGACCCCGCCGACACCGCCCCACGACCACCGAACCGCCCCACGGAATCGGCGAACAACTCCACCAACGAACAACCCGCATGCACCGACTCCACCACCGGAGCCACCAACGACCCGCGGTAGGCGTCCTCATCCACCAATGACACCGACGACACCGACGCACCCGGATCCGCCACCAGACCACGCAACACCCGGACGAGAATGTCGGCGAAAACCTGCACCTGTTGCGCGTCGAATGCGGCAGGAAGGTACTTGAGCTTGAGTTCGATCCGATCGCCGATGACGCCGCTGACGAGGTTGAGTGGATACTGGGTGGCGTCGGAGGCGCTCAGGTCCTTGATTCCGATGCCTCCGACAGCGCCTGCGCCGGTGAGTGATTCGGCATTCACCGGGTAGGACTCGTGCACGGTGAGGGTGTCGAACAGCGGCCCCTTGCCGACCAGCGCGGCCAGGTCCGGCAGGCCGATGTGCTGGTGGTCGAGGACTGCGATCTTGCTCGACTGGATCGTGTCGAGAATGTGCGCCATCGACACGTCGGGATCGACGTCGACCACCGCGGGCAGCGTGTTGATGAACAACCCAACCATCATCTCCACACCGTCGAGATCGGCCGGACGACCCGAAACGGTCTCACCGAAGACCACGACCTGCTCGCCGGTGATCCGCGACAACAGTGCGGCCCAGGCGAATTGCATGACCGTGGAGACGGTCACCCCGCGCGAGCGGGTCAGTTCGTCGATGGCCGTGCTCAATTCGGCGTCGAGGAGCAGGCTGTGATCGCGGGGGCGCATCTCGGTGGTGGCCTCGAGGCGTGGTGCGAGCAGAGTCGGATCGACGACGCTGTCGAGAACCGATCGCCAGGCCGCCAGGCCGGCAGCGGTGTCGGCACGGCTGATGTGGCGCAGGTAGTCGGCGTAGTCGGCGGTGTGCTCGGTCGCCGTGGCGGTGTAGGCGCGGCCGGTGGTGTAGATCGCGAAGAGGTCGGCGAGGATCAGCGGCGACGACCAGCCG